>NZ_AP028634.1:1800000-2005174 GCF_033097485.1 Pyrofollis japonicus | reverse complement strand
GGCTGGCCGAGAGGGCTGCGCCCCTTCTCCGCGGCTGCGGTGTAGAAGCAACCCCCAGGGAACCAACCAGGCACATACGGCTCATAGTCAGCCTAGGCACAGCGATCATAGCCTTGAGGGAGGACGAGCAGCCAAAGAAGCTACTAGAGCAGCACCGGCCACAGAAGCGCCCATTCTTTCACCCAGGGAGCCTAGACCCGAGGCTCGCAAGACTCTTCATAAACCTCGCCAGGGCAGCACCGCCCGGGCCCTACCTGGATCCCTTCTGCGGCACTGGGGGCTTCGCAATAGAGGCACAAACCCTCGGCATACAAACCCTGTGCGGAGAACTAGCAAAGAAGCTAGCAGAGGGAGCAAGGAGAAACACGCAGGCCTACCCCGGAGCCATGCTCACCGAGAACCTGCAATGGGATGCAACACGGCTCCCCATCAGAGACAACACCGTACAGAGCATAGGGACAGACCCACCCTACGGAAGAAGCACCTCAACCCGCGGAAAACCCCTACAACAACTACTACCAGAATTCCTACAAGAAGCAGCTAGGGTACTCAAACCGGGAGCACACCTAGCCTTCGCAGCACCTCACTGGATACAAGACAAACTACAAGACTACACCGAGCAAGCAGGACTCAAAACACTAGAACAACACTACATGAAAGTACACGGAAGCCTAACAAGAATAGTAGTTGTTGCTATAAACAAAAATAAATATTTTCTGAATTATTACTAATATTACTTGCCTTGAATTACACCTTGATAACTGAATCCGTCTTTCGTCAAAATTTCCACGCTATATGTAACACCAGCGACTGGATCGCTTTGGAAATCGTTGTTATTTAATTCCGCTTTTATAACGTTCGGCGCCGTTCCACAATTATCCTTTATTTGTTCATCGGTTAGAGTAGTATTGGCTATTACAACTAGATTATCACCAAGCTTTATCTTTGTAGAATTGAATTTACTTGAACTTACACTTACAAGACCACTTACTATGACCTTATCTATAGATGTTTCAGCTGTACCTACATTTCTTATATGTAAACATATTAACTTTGCAGGAATAGTTTCATTGACGCTCGCAAAGCTGTCTGGCATTATTTTTAGTTCTGCTCCTGTCTTTGTACTGCTTCTGAATAGTCCCATTACCCAGCCTACTACTGCTATTGCTATGGCTATTGTTACTGCTAGTATGATTACTGTTGCTATTACGGGGCTTATGCCTCGGAGTTTCATGAGCTGGTTCCCTCTTTCTTTTTCTCTTTGGCCGTTTTGGTTTGTTTTTGTTGGGGTGCGGCTTTAAGTGTTTGTGTTGTTGGTTTTGGCGGGAGTCTTTGCGCAAGGTATATAAGTTGTTTTTACGGTGGGTGTTACTTTTTGCCTCTTGTTTTTGTATGTCTTCGCTCCGATATTGGTTCACGGTTTTCATCTTTCTCATAGAGGCTTGTCTCCATACAATTAATCTTGCCTTTACCTTTCCTTTGTTCTCGGTTCGCGCACGGGCCTTTCTTTTTAGCTATGTTTTCGCGCGTAAGGGGTTGGGTGCTGGTGGTGGGGTGGAGGGTTCCTCGTAGTCATCCGCGTTATCATAGTCTTGTTTTGAGGGAGAGGCTTGTTGAGGCTTGGCGCCGAGGGATTGTTGTCCCGGAGGGGCTTATTGCTCATGGGCGTGGCGAGTGTTTTGACTACTTGATCGGAGAGGAGACCCAGGAGTTTGCCCGAAGGGCTGCTCGTGCCGCGGCTGCTCTGCTCTTGTTAGCCGAGTACCCTGTTATCAGCGTGAATGGTAATACTGCTGCTCTCGCCGCTCGGGACGTGGTGTTGCTTGCTGAGGCTGTGGGTGCTCGTATCGAGGTTAACTTGTTTTATCGCACGGAGGAGCGGGCCCGCAAGATTGCTGAGCTTCTTCGCGAGAACGGTGCCAAGGAGGTTCTAGGAGTTGATGATGCTACCGGTGTTATTCCTGGATTGGAGCATGCAAGGGGTAGGGTGAGCCCGAGGGGTATTCTGCGCGCCGACGTGGTGCTCGTGGCGCTGGAGGATGGGGATCGCACGGAGGCGCTTAGGCGTATCGGCAAGAAGGTGATCGCGATTGATCTTAACCCGTTGAGCCGCACAGCTAGGGCCGCGAACATCTCTATCGTGGACAACGTTGTGCGTGCACTACCGGAGATAAGGAGGCACGTAGAAGAGCTTAGGGATGCACCTAGAGAGGAACTCGAGGAGATACTAAGAGGTTATAGCAACGAGGAGGTACTAGGCGAGGCGCTTAGGTTCATAGCTAAGAGGCTTACTGAGCTAGCTGAGAAGGGAATAACCATTAGATTTGACTAGGAATAGGAGTCACCTCATAGTACACCGTTTTCGCAAAAAGACAGTGCGGTATTCATTTACGCGGCGCTGTTATGGTGTTTTCGGCGTACTCGGGTGTAGGGATGGTTTAATTATTGAGTGTTCTTTTCTATACTACGCGGTGTTTTTGTCCCTTGCCTAGCCTGGGCTGGGTTAGTGGCAAGATTCTTCACTACGACTTGTCTAGTGGAAGGAGCTGGGTAGAGGAGCTTCCCGAGAAGATTTATAGGCTTGTTCTTGGCGGGCGTGGGCTTGCTGCTTACCTTTTGTACCGATTGCTGGGCAAAGGCGTTGACCCCCTAGGCCCGGATAATGTGTTGGTGTTTTCGCCCGGCTTGTTCCTTGGAAGCGGCTTGACTACTGCATCTAAGACAATTATCGCTGCTCGTAGCCCTTTGACAGGATTCCTTGGGCGTAGCAGCGTTGGGGCTAGACTGGGTGTCGAGATTCGCCGTCTCGGTTACGACGCGTTGGTGATACATGGTTCTCTCGAGGAACCCGGCGTACTGGTAGTGGACCGTGATGGCGCCAGGGTGGAGCCCGCCAAGGAGCTGTGGGGTATGCTTATCGGCGAGGCTAGGAGGAGGCTTGGCGAGCTGCTCCCTGGCTACGAGTCCTGCGTGATTGGTCCTGCAGGCGAGCACTTGTCAGCTATGGCTCTCATCGACTGTAATGGTAGGCAGGCTGGCCGCACCGGGCTGGGAGCAGTCATGGGGGCTAAGCGGCTGAAGGCAGTGCTCGTCAAGGGCTATGCGAGTCCGCGGCCCGCACGCCCCGAGAAGGTGAGGGAGCTTGTCCGCAAGTGGGCTGTGGAGTTGCCGAGGCACCCTGGCAGCAAGAACCTCATAGAGTACGGTACTCCTGCCATAATTACTCTGACCAATAAGGTTCACGGCGTCTTTCCGGGGCTTAACTGGAGAGAGAGTACTCTTGACTGGTGCCCGCAGGGCTCCGAGAAGGCTATGGAGGCTCTTGGGTTCTGGGCTCCGAGGAAGCGTGTTGGGAGGAATCCTTGCCCGTTCTGTAACCGCGTATGCAGTCAAGTAGTTGAGGCCGAGGTTCCCGGTAAGGGCCATGTGAGAGTTGATGGCCCGGAGTATGAGACGGTCTATGCCCTTGGCTCGAATCTCGGATTCTGCGACGTGGAGCCTGTGGCTATTCTAAACTACTTGGCAGACGAGTACGGCTTGGACAGCATTAGTCTTGGTGCTACTCTTTCCTGGGCTATCGAGGCTTTGGAAAGGGGTGACCTAAGTAGGGAGGACGTTGACGGCCTCGATCTTAGATGGGGCAACCTGGATGCATTGATGGATGCTGTTAGGAGGATCGCGCTACGGGAGGGCAGACTCGGGGAACTACTGGCCGACGGGTCTCGCCGAGCCGCAATGAAGGTTGGCAAGGGGCTTGAGTACGCTATACAGGTTAAGGGGCTCGAGCTACCCGCCTACGATGCCCGCGGCTTAAAGGGCATGGCCCTCGGCTTCGCTGTTTCGAGTAGGGGTGGAGACCACCTTACCAGTGGGGCCTATGCTGTAGAGCTACCTGGCAAGCTCTGGGTATACGAGGGCGTTGACGCGAGGAGTAGTAGGGGGAAGGGCGTGCTCGTCAAGGAGATGGAGGACCTCATGGCTGTCTACGATGTTACCGGTGTGTGCAAGTTCAGCAGATACGCGTTGACCCCGGAGCCTCTCGCCGAGTTCGCCTCTGCGCTACTAGGCGTAGACATGTCTCCCGGCGACCTGCTACTAGTTGGTGAGCGCGTAGTCAACCTTGAGAGGCTGTTCAACCTTCGCGAAGGGTTAACGCCTAGCCACGACACTTTGCCGGAGAGGCTACTACGGGAGCCGATAAGGCGTGGGCCTTGCGAGGGATGCGTAGTGAGGCCCGATGAGCTCGAGGAGATGAAGAAGGAATACTATGCTGCTAGGGGCTGGAGCCCTGACGGGAAACCATCGCTCGCCAAGCTCGTGGAGCTAAGCCTAACAGAGATAATAGATGTAGAAGAGGGTCTTGTCGAAAAGAGGGTCTAGGGGCAGACTATACTATGAGTAGCTTCCCTAGGCTAGGCAATACCTCCTAGGCTTTTATGAGCCCCCTTTCTTTGAGTAGCTCTATGAACAGTTTTGTCCCCTTTCCGAGCACAGTCGTATGCCTAACCGTTACAATATTCCCATCTCTTACCGCATCAGCGTCGACGTACTCTGCCCCAGCGTTTACTATGTCGTCTCTTATGCCCCAGTACGCTGTCATTCTCTTACCTCGTGCAACACCTGCCGACACGAGGAGCTGTGGGCCATGGCATATCGCTAGTATTGGCTTACCCTTCTCCGCCATCCTCTTAACAATCTCAACCGCCTCTGGATGCCTACGTGCACGCTCGGGGCCTCGGCCACCGGGGAGCACGAGCACATCAAAGTCATCGATTCTCTCAAGGGCTTCTTTGAACGATAAATTAGTCTCCACTTCTAGGCCGTGCTTACCCTTGACGCGGCGGGGCCTTGGCTTAACACTTCCCGTCTCTGGGTCGTAGAGAGGTACATCGTCATATTTCTTTGAGGACGCGATTACGGGTTCGAAGCCCTCCTCTATTAGGCGGTGATAGGCGTAGAAGAACTCTAGGTCATCAAAACCCTCCTCTATTATGAAGAGAGCCTTTGGCACAGATATTCACCCCGTAGTTCCTTAACCTTTTGATGGGAGGAAGAAGATCCCTATATTTTTAGGATATTGTTTACCAGATTTTAACTTTGTAACTTGTTGAGAACTGCTGTGAACATGTATTGCATTTATCCTAAAAACTAGCTTGGAAACAATGGTTTTGCGTGAGTATGTGGTTTTTCGCGCACCTTTCTTAATTCGCGCCACTTTTTCTTAGCCTCTAACGCCTTTGGGAGCCATTTCAAGAGGTCTTCTCTGCCGCGCCGGTAGAGTACTACCGCGGCTGCGAGCTTGTGGATGCAGAGCGGGTCGCCAGCAAGCCTTGTTGCTGGGCAGTTACACGTTGCTCCTTCCGGAGTTACTTTTACCAGGTAGATTTGCTGCTCTTCGGGTAGCTTTCCCGTAACTGTCGCTGTTATTCGCGGTTCTTCTCCCTTTAGTATCGCTAAGAGGTCTCTATGGCTGACTATCTTCTCTGCTGGAAGCGCTCCGAGCCTCTGGCTGGGCACTGCTACTACTGCCTCGCCTTTCTCAAGCCTAACTACTACTGAGCGCCTTGCTAGCCGCAGTGCTCTCCTTGCATCCTCGTCGCTTACACCGAGCCTTCTCAGCCACTGGTACTCCTTGGTTGCTTCTAGTGCCTGCACCGTCCTCACCCATAGAATTAGAGGTAATACCTAAAGCCTCTTTTATACCCGAGGCGAGCGGACAACAATTACTCATTATCGCCCAGAATCCTCCTCAACTTCTTCGCCAAAACAAAGTAATTGATAGCTATTCTGTGTTCATCGAGCCTTATTGCCTCATCTTCTATGTTTTTTAAGCGACGGGCCACAATGATGTAGTAGTTCTCCGGCCCCATGAGGCCTGTCTTCTTAGCTTTCTTCTCCAATTCGCGGATAAGGTTCTTCGTATCATACATGCTTAGATCGCTCCACTTTGCTTCAATAAAGCTCGTAGAGGTTCCGGGATCGCGTACAACTAGGTCTATTTCTTCGCCGCGATGCCACCAGGAACCATACTCTACAGGCCTAGTAGGTAGCACTCCAAGGGAGTAGAGTTCTCCTAGGTGTTGCTCGACCCATTCCTCAAAGGTCTTAGAGGCATACGCGTCTATCACGTGTTTAGCCTCTTCCACTACTTCGTCAACAAGCCCTTGTTCAACTAGGTTCTTTGCCCAAGTAATGAAGCCGAAGTAGAATCGGAAGTAGGGATCGGTGATGAATATACGAGCTCCTCTCCTGAAGCCGAGGGGGGTTCTCCTCCTTGCTATGTCTAGTTCCTCTAGAACCTCTATGTAGCGGTGCACACTGCGGGGATCGATGCCAGCGCGGTAAGCCGCTTCGCTTGGACGCGTAGCTCCATCGACAACTGCTTTTATGAGTGCTGCATAGCTTCTTGGTTCGCGTAGCTCTTGTCTGAGGAGAAAGAGTGCCTCCTCTAGAAGGGGGGAGGCAGGGTCAAGTACCCGTTTTAATAGTTCCTCAAGGCTCTCCACGCCATATGTGAGGGCTAGATACGCGGGTGTCCCTCCTACTACGCTGTAGGCGCGTAGCGCATCAATGGATCCAAGTCTCGGCCAGAACTCCCAGGCCTCGATCATCCTTAGAGGCCTTAGCCTTAACTGGGAAGTCCTTCTACCATGCAGGGGTGCTCGATAACCAAGCAATTCTTTCTCGAAGAATGATACAGCCGAACCGCTGAGTACGAGCACAAGGTTAGTGCGCTGGAGTACTGTGTCAATGCTCCTAGCAAGCCTGCTTGGCAAGCTGCCATCGGCGTTAACCAGGTACTGGAACTCATCGAGAACAATTGCAATTCTATCGGCCCTTTGTCCGAGATCTTCAAGTGCTTTAACAACGTCGCTTGGAGAGACATAGACCCCGAGCTGCTTGCCTACCACGCGGCTAAACTCCGCTGCCAGTTGCTGATAGCTAAGCTCAGCAGCCTCATAATAGACGCCTCTACGTTGACGCAACCATTCTACAAGGAGTCGTGTCTTACCAATCCGCCTCCTGCCGTAGACTACTATCATGCGGAATCCTGGCTTATTCCACTCCTCATCGAGGACACGGAGTTCGCGCCGTCTATCAATAAATGGTACAATCATCTTACGCGTACCAGGATAAGCGTATCCAGATACGCGTATCTAAATAAGCTTAGCTGCTTCAAAAAAGGATACATGGTTGACTCTTTAGAGGCGAAGAATGCTTTCTTAGACACGGAGGTATGGCCGTGAACCATGCCTGGGACTGTGTAGAGGTAGTGACTGCTGCAAGGCTTCACCTAGGCTTCTACAACTCGTATAATCCCCGTACCGGCACTGCGTATGGCAGTGTTGGGGTTGCTATAGAGAAGCCCCGGCTACGAGTAAGGCTCTGCAAGAGAGGGGCCAACAATATTCCACATGACTTGCTCAAGGAGGCAGAGTTTCTGCGCGCAAGAGGCATGTTGGCCGAGAGCATAGGCGTTCTAGTTGACGAGTATATTCCGCGGCACGTTGGCTTTGGCTCTACGACTCAGACACTGCTCTCCCTCGGCCTTGCATCTTCTCTGCTAGAGGATAGGTATCCATCCATCTATGAGCTTGCGCTTAGGCTTGGCCGGGGCTTTGTGTCAGGCATAGGTATTGAGTCTTTTAGGCGGGGAGGCCTCATTGTTGACTCTGGGCGCCCAGCGATAGGAGGTGTCGTGGAGCCCCCGAGAAGGGTTGAGGATCTTCCACGCGCTATTGCAAGGATAGAGGTCTCGCCCAAGATCTGCTTCATAGTGATAACGCCTCGTGCTGTGACAGGGCTCCCGGAAAGCCCGAGTGAGAGGCAGATACTCCGTGCTCCAAGGCCTCTGCCGAAGGCTCTTGGAGCAAGGCTTGCTGAGGCTGTGAGGGATCTGCTTATTTCCGGTATTAGGGGCGATGCAGAAGCATTTGGCGAAGCAGTTACGATATTAGACGAGGCGTCGGGGACTATGTTTAGTGATGCGCAGGGTTCAACTTATTGCTGTGGAGAGGTAGCCGCGGGGATAAGCGCGCTAAGGAGAGCGGGTGCCCTTGGCTGGGGGCAGAGCAGCTGGGGCCCGACGTTCTACGGTGTACAGTGGTGCGATGAGGCGGAAAAGGTGCTTGAGAAAGCCATGAAGCTGCTAAAGAATTATGGCGTAAAGGCGGATGGATTTGTAACACGTGTGCGTAACAGTGGAGCAAAAATAAGGGTTTGTAAATAAGCTTGGCGACTAAAACAACTTGTTCCTCGAGGCTGTTTAGGCTTTTTCGAGGGCTTCTTTGGCCGCGTTTAGAGCCTCAATAGCCCTACTTATCTCCTCGACTGCCTTGTTCTTTGCCGTCTCGAGCTTGCTTAGCTTCTCCCTTATCTCGGTGTTCTCTGCCCTGAGCTTGCGAACCTCTTCCTCGAGCTGCTTGACCTGTTCCTGGAGCTTCTTGAGCTCCTCCTCTGCTTCTGGGCTAACTATGGGCACTGCTATCTTTAGTTCACCGCGTACAAGCATCTCATATGTCTCACGGACGAGCTTGCCCGCCTTAGTCTCGCCGCGTAGGTGTCTCCTTATCGTTGCCTCGGTTCTGCCAAGCTCCTCGGCTATCTGCGATATGGTATAACCTGCCTTCTCCATAGCAAGCGCTGCGGCAGCCACTGCGAGGCTATCAACCCATGTAAGGAACTCCTCCTTGCTGAGAGCTGCTTGAAGAACATCTGGTCTAAACAGCGTACCTATTATTAGCATGGCTTCTAGCTGCTTTATTTCCCTCTTAGAGGCTGGCTTTACCGGCACCTCTACCGGGATGCTGACTTCCCTCATTTTTAGAGGAGTTTCGGCCGGAGTGCTCATGCACAGATCACCTCCTTGTTTAAGCTGTATTGTGTTTTCTCGGAGACTTTCCTACCATATATTGTTTAGAATAACGTGCAACAACTATATAAAGGTATGGCTTATTCTACTCAGCCGCTCTATCCTTTTGACCCGTCTGAGCTAAGATTAACATACCCCCTTACCAAGCACACTAGAAATCCGGGTACGGTACCGAGCCTCCTTCAACTTGCCGCACAAGTCTTGGACCTTATATAGTTCTAGCAGAGAACACCACGTTGAACATCTTATGGAGGTGTCTTCAGCTTAGGTAGTGATAAAGAGTCTCGGAGTATTTTACTCGCCGCTGGCCTACTTTTTGCATTCCTTAGCTTAGCGGGTGCCTATTTTTCGCAAAACTCCGATCTGCATCAAGAGCTTTTGCCCCTGAGCATAGCATCTGGGATAATATTGTCTAGCGCGGTTCTCGCCGAGGCGCTTGAAGTAGCACCTGCAATTCTGGAGCTGAGCCTAGGCTTTATTGCTGGGCTCCTAGGTGCATCTACCAGTATTGCATTAGACACGCTGGCACTCATAGGTAGTTCGGCTCTGATGTTTTTCGCTGGCCTCGAAATGGACCCAGATCTTGTTAAGAGGAGGCTTCTCAAGAGCCTAGGTGTAGGGTTAATTAGTTTTCTTGGACCTCTCGCAGCATCGGCTACCGCGCTAGTATTGGCAGGATATCCTCTCCGAGAATCGCTCATAGCTGCTACAGGAGTTTCGACGACAAGCGTCGCGGTAGTGTATGCTATTCTCTATTCGAGCGGCAGGACTAATACCGAGGATGGTCAAACACTGCTCGCCGCGGCAATGATCGCTGATGTTGCTAGCATCGTCGTTTTTACTGTGCTTGTGCTGAAACCGGGAAATCTCCTCTATTACTACGTAGCATCACTTATAGTTGCGCCATTGCTTTTAGGACTCTTAGCTAAACATATTCCTCCGATGGGGCACGAGGCAGAGATAAGAATAGTCTTATCGATTCTTCTATCAATTATCTTGTTTTCCGAAGCGGTTGGAATTCATGCAGTCTTGTTTTCGTTTGCAGTGGGGCTTGCATTTTCTCCCGTAAAAGGGGTTAGGGAGGAGGCTGTAAAGAAGCTCGAGGGGATAGTGTTTGGGTTCTTGGCTCCGCTGTTTTTCGTGACAGCGGGCTTGGAGATAGCATCTGTAAATACTGTTAAAGCTGTACCCTTATTGCTGCTGCTCTTGTTCTCAAGCTATCCAGCAAAAGTCATTGCCACTTATGCTGGGTTAAGCCTCTTTCTCAAATCGCTTAAAACTAGCATACTCCGTACAGCGAACTTGTTTGCAGCAAGACTGACAATGTCCTCGATAATAGCGTTTGCCGGTCTAAAGCTTGGCATAATTCAGCCCGAACTATCGGAAGCGATACTGGTTACTGCCATCATCGTTACATTGTTGGCTGGCCTCACTAGCCGGAAGGCAATCCGAGAGGAAGATATCTAGGTTATTGGCTCCCTGTTTTAGGCAGGTGTTTTGAGACTAGAAAAACATAAATCACGAAATCATAGGATAATATCATCTTGCTTACCGATGCCACAGCATACGCTACTGTATAGATATATGTGCAACATGTATTCATAGATAAGGCGGTGTAGCGCCATGGAGGAATCTGTTAGACGTTTTCGCGTAAAAGCATCAGAAGTACAAGCAGGCAGCATCGACCTCGTAATGCTTAACCCCTCAGATGCTCTATCCCTCGGAGTACTACCTGGCGAAAGAATACAAATCATATGCTCTGATTGCAGCTGCGGAGCTGCACTCATAGTATCGAAAAGCGTTGAACAGGGAACAGTTGTCGTGTCCGAAGGCATCCAGGAAAGAATAAAGATCACCGGCTGCGATACGGTCCATATAGTTCCTCTAGGTGTGCCCGGAAGCCTCGAGTTTCTGAAAAAGCGTCTACGCGGCGAAAAACTGGGCGCCAAGGAGATAAAAGCAATAATAGCTGACATCGTGCAAGGATACTACGATGATGCAGGCATAGCCGCCTTCCTCTCTGCTCAAACAATGAGAGGTATGGACGAGGAGGAACTAGAGTACCTTATACGAGCAATGGTTGAGACCGGGACTGTCGTAGAGTTCGGCGAAACGGTGTTCGACGAGCACAGCATAGGAGGAGTGCCCGGAAACAGCAAGGTAGCATTACTTGCAGTACCAATAGTTGCATCAACGGGGCTATTAATACCCAAGACAAGCAGCAGAGCCATAACGAGTCCAGCAGGAACAGCGGACACTATGGAGGTCCTAGCAAGGGTAGCCTTTAGCCCTGACGAGCTACGCGACATCGCGAAAAAAGTTCGCGGAGTACTGGCTTGGGGCGGCAGCCTCAACCTAGCACCCGCTGATGACATATTTGTACGAGTCGAGAGAAAGCTAGGCCTCGACCCGCCCGTCCAGCTCGTTGCAAGCATTCTTGCAAAGAAGCTGGCCATGAGCGTCTCTAACCTAGTACTCGACATCCCGGTCGGCAAGGGCGCAAAGGTTGAAACCGAGACCGAGGCCGAGAAGCTGGCAAGCATGTTTATGCAGCAAGCCGGCAGGCTGGGAATAAAGATAAGAATAGCTTTAACCTATGGAGGCGAGCCGATAGGGTTCAGCGTAGGCCCTGCACTTGAGGCACAAGAGGCCCTCGAGACCCTCATCAAGGGCGAGGGTAGTCCGAGCCTAGTAACCAAGGCTTGTAGCTTGGCAGGCCTATTGCTAGAGATAGGCGGAGTAAGTGGGCCCGGAAAAGGCTTCGAGAAGGCATGTGAAATTCTACGCTCCGGACAAGCCTACGCGAAATTCCGCGAAATACTTGAAGCACAGGAAGGAGATCCTGACATAAAGCCCGAGGACATAGAGCTTGGCAAGTACACATACACGCTAGAGGCAACTACTGAGGGCACAGTCACACACATAGATAACCACATAATAACAATGGCTGCACGAGCCGCAGGAGCTCCTCAGGATAAGAAGGCTGGCATAAGGCTTCACGCGAAGGTAGGATACCGAGTATCGAGAGGAGACCCGCTCCTAACGGTTCATGCAAGTAGTAAAACAAAGCTCAAAGAAGCACTCCAAATACTTGCAGTAAATGCCGGCATCGTTGTAGAGGGAATGTTGATAAAGGTACTACCTTGAATACCTAAGAGGAGTCAGAGTTTTCACCTGCCTCAGCTCTCTTAACATATGGTGCTATATACTTTGGTCAAGGCGCTTATCCTCGCAGGCGGTTTCGGCAAGAGGCTTAGGCCTCTCACCATCGACAAGCCTAAGCCTCTTGTAGAGGTCGCTGGCAGGCCGATAATAGAGTGGCAAATACTGTGGCTTCGGAGCCACGGTATCCGTGAATTCGTAGTCGCCGCTGGATATAAGTGGGAGAAGCTTGTAGAGCACCTCGGCTCCGGTAAACGTCTCGGCGTAAATATTGCATATGTCGTAGAGGACGAGCCCTTAGGGACAGGCGGTGCGATTAAGAATGCTGAACATCTCCTGCGTAACGAGGACTTCTTCCTTGTACTGAATGGTGACATAATAACAGATCTAAACGTGGAGAATTTGCTTGAGAAGCTCAGAGGCGATGAGAGTGCGGTGGCAGCTATTGCTCTGGTGCCTTTGCGTAGCCCTTACGGCGTTGTCGAGGTCGACGAGAGCGACCACATAGTAAAGTTCATAGAGAAGCCCATGCTAGAGTACTGGATAAATGCAGGCGTCTATGCAATGAGGCCAACAATATTCGACTACCTCCCCGAGAAGGGCGATATAGAGAGGAAGGGGTTCCCTGAGCTGGCGGAAGAGCGTAAACTCCTTGGTGTAAGGTTCCGGGACGTGTACTGGCGAAGCATTGATACCGTGAAGGACTTGGAAGAGGCATCTAGGCAGATAGAGGAGCTAGGTCTGGCTAAAAAGTTCGGAGCCTAGGCATGCATTTCGGCAACAGCCGCTGCTTGTCTATGCGGCACGCTGAAGAGATTACGGTAGTACTCGTATGCCTTCCTTATCTTCTTCTCTGCGTACCATAGGAAGAGCTTCAGCGCTGCCCTTAGTGGAGCATACTGTGGCTTATCTAGATATCCTCTTGATATTATGTAGCGAGCCCATTTTATCGTGTGGTCTGCAGCAACCTTCATAGCATCGATGTGATAGTCTCGTAAGTATTCTCGGCGGAAGCCTTCAAGATCCTTTAGCATCCCCATTGGTACGAAGAACATTGGGACTATTAGGCTCGGATAAGGCCTTAGCCGTTCAATAACCTCTATGGTTTCGTAGACGTCCTGCTCGGTTTCACCGGGGAGGCCTAGGATGAATGTCGCTGCAGGTACGATGTTATTGTCAGCCATTATTCGGAACGCATCCTCTACTATGTCGGGCCACTTCTCGGCAGGATATGGTGCTGCCTTCGCAGGCATTATCTTCTTGGCAAGCCTTACTGATCCCGTCTCGATCCCTACTTCGACACCAAGGATCTTCCTTACATCTCCGTCGAGTACGAGTTCAGCTATCTTAGAGACTATTCTGCCATGCTCTTCAGCATATTTGACTGCAGCCAGGCTTGCGTGGCTCCATGCAAAACCGGCTTCGTATTTCTCAAGATACTTGGCCGCGAGTTTATGGAGCTTTATAAGAGGCTCCTCGCGAGGCTTTACAACATCAGCACCATAGAGGAGTACGTCCTCGCTATGATATATGAAGCCGCAAGTACCATTCTCGAGATTAAGCCTTATCTCTGCCTCTATGCGCTCAAGCGGCATAAAGCGTAAGGGGCGCAGGGTTACGCTGCAGAACTTGCATCCACGCGGACAACCTCTCATTATCTCTACAAGGCCATTTACGCTTGGCGCTTTTATTAGTGGTATCTCCTCTATCTTCGGGCTTTCCTGTGGAGGCACGACAACCTTTCTTGGAAGCTCTTCTCCGTTAACGATTTTCTCGGCAAGCTTGACAATAATCTTCTCGGCTTCACCGTCAACAAGCGTATCAACAGGCCATCGCTCAAGCGCTTCTCTCCATACCTCCCATTGCCAGACAGCCGGGCCTCCAACAACTACACGCAAGCCATACTCTTTCTTAGCCTTCCATATTTCCGGCATGCTTATGAAGTCTATGAAGCTCTTACGGTTAATGGGCTCATGTCCGCTAACCATCCACCACTCGTTACTAGGCGGGCCAAATGCAAAGTAATCATGGTGGCCTATAAGCAGGGCCTTCGCTCCATGAGTGACATAGTAAGCTACGTAGTCAGGGTCTATGATGTGGGCATTGAATCCCGCATCTTGTAATGCAGCCTCAATCTTTCGAAGCCCATAGGGAGCCTGCCAGGGCCTACCATGTTCGTCGACTTTCATAGCGGGGCAAGCAATCCATCGCCATACTTTCTCAGGCACGCCAATAGCAGGACCCGTTGCCATAAAGCCTATGAACTCCTTGCCATGATGGTTACTCATCATGCAGCGGTCAACACTTATCACGAAGTCAACGCGCAAGGGTTTTTTCGGCGTCTTCTTCTCATGGTACCTCATTAGTCGCTCACCCCCATTACTGCTTAACTACCTTGTTTCTCTTCTACTCTTGTTAAAATGTAGTAACAAGAGCTTAAAGATAACTTTTACGCCGATTGATGCTTTTTCGGACATCTACACTAGCCATAGGAGCCACGTGGAAAAGAATACAGATGTTGCTATTTAACACTTCCTGGAAGCCACGTAGAACAACTATATTGTAGTATTTTTCGGTATCAGTATTAAGAATAGAGTTGAAGAGAAGGCTAATAACAAACCGAATACGGCAAAGCCGCAATAAAGCCTAGGACTAGACCGAGTTAATGTAAAAAAGATAGTTGAGCGCTACATTATTCTAGTTAGCTTGTTAGCCTTGCACTGTTACCTCGAGATACTTGAAGTATGTGCCGCCCCATAGTAGTGGGCCTGCGTAGTCGTCGGGGTCTAGGTAGTCTGGTGCCCAGCCGATGATGTAGACCTGGAAGTCACCTTTCTCGGTCTTGCTTAGTAGTGTTGGCCAGTTGAGTGCCTTGACGCTTACCTGGAATCCTAGCTGACCCCACGTCTGCTGCAGGAGTGTTGCTATTTGCTCACGCTGCGTGTTGCCCTGGTTGTACCATATCTCTATGCTATACTTGGTTGGGTCTATACCGCTCTTCTGTATAAGCTCCATTGCCTTGTCTAGGTTGAACTCGTACTTCGTTACTATGTCGTCGTTGTGGCCCATTAGTCCTGCCGGTATTACGCCGTAGAGAGGTGCAAGGAAGCCGCTGTACACGGTCTCAGCTATCTGGTCGAATGGTATTGCATACATTAGTGCCTGCCTTACCAGCTTGTTGTTGAAGGGCTCCTTTAGCGCATTCAGCACTATGTATACTATTGTCAGTGTTAGGCCGCCCTTCTCAACCTTTATCTCGAAGTTAGTGCCTGGGTACTTGTAGCCCTCAACGTCCTTGAGCCTGTCTAGTGGTACTGCTGCAACGTCTGCTTGACCGCTCTTGTAGAGCTGTATCCTTGTCACAGCGTCGTTGGCTATTATGTAGATGGCGATCTTGTGGCTTGGTACGCCGTTCTCACCATACGGCTTTGTGTTCCATAGGGTCTTGTTCCAGTAGTATGGGTTGTACTTTAGCACTATGTAGCTGTCCTCCTTGTAGTCTGCTACGTAGTATGGACCGGTTGCTACAGGGTACTTATGGATGTAGAGGTGGGTTGGGTCCTGCTCGCCCGGCTGTACGTACTTTGCCCATGCTGCTGGATTCTTTCCGTTCTCGGACTCTTTGAGTGCTTCATCGTATTTGCCTTTCAGCTGGTCAACGTTGTCGAAGAAGTACTTCATTGGCAGTACTGATGCGAATGGGTCGGCGAGTATGCTTAGGATTGCAGCGTACGGCCTGTATAGTTTCAGCATTACTACTCCTGCTGTCTTGCCGTTGTACCCGAAGAACTTGAGCAGCTCGTCTAGGCTCTTCGGGGTAGCTACTTTACCCTTGTACTCCGCTACTAGGTTGCCCTGGGCTAATAGCTGGTCTAGCTCCTGCTCTGTTAGGACCTTGCTCGCGTTCACATCAATGAACTCGGTTATCATCCAGCTCGGGTCTAGGCCTAGTCTTGCGATACGCCATATGCTGAACAATACGTCTACAGCGCTTATGTCGTATACCTTGTTGTGCCACGGGTCGTATGCCTTTATTCCGCTCCTTATGACGAAGTACCAGGTCGTGCCGCTCTTATCGTGTACCCATGCGACTGCCACATCGGGTATGTAGTTCTTGGTGTCCTCCTTCCAGTAAGTGACTAGGGTGTCACCTATGTTGTGCCAGATGGCCCAGCCGAAGGTCTCGTAGTCTGCTGCAGGGTCAAATGTGTCTGGCCAACCAATAGTGGCGTCAACGAATGTTGAAGCGTTGTTCTTGTAGCCGCCGAATCCGAGGTCGACTACTGGTGCATTAGAGTCCTCCCATAGTAGGTCGAATCTCTCAGCCAGCACTGGGTTGTAGTAGCGCCCATGTAGCCAGCTCCACTCAGTTCTCACGAAGACGTACTGGCCTAGCCATAGTATTGGGACTTCCTCGTTGCTTAGCTTGTATACTGCCTCGTAGATTGCTTCTCTTATCTCCGGGTTCGTCTCCTGCCTACCAGCCATTATTAGGGCATCTATTGTGACGTTCCTGTAGAACGCTGGGTTAATGCTTGTAAAGGCCACACATTTCTCTGGCGGCTTTGTCTTCTTTTCATCAACTTCGTATTTTACTACAATTAGCTTCTTTCCATGAGTATCTATCTTAGGTATTTGTACGTTCTTCGGCGCTACTACTACAACAGCTTTGCTGACCTCTATTACGTGGACGCCTTTAGGTAGTTGTGCAGGAGGCTTTGCTGTAGTTGTCTTCGTAGTTGTAGTGGTGGTTGTAGTCTTTGGTGTCGTCTTTGTTGTCGTAGGAGATGGAGAACTCGTTACTGTCGGAGATGGGGACGCTGTGGGTGAGGAGGTCGTTGTTGGGGACGGAGACACCGTTGTAGTTGGTGATGGTGAAGTAGTTGTCGTGCCGCCGCCTTTTGACGCGTAATACCACGCAACGCCTATGATGATTAATATAATGATTATTCCAGTAGCTATCCATGCATTACGAGAAGCCATACCTTGTCTCACCTAACTATTTTCCCTTTTATTCACCGTAGGAGACAAGGGAGAAGGACTCCCTTAAATATTCGGCGTTGTCCATGAGAAATCAGCGAAATAGCGCCGCGTAATGCAGGGGCACAGATTAGTGCCTTGCCGGATTCTAAGCCGCGATCCATACTTCGCTAGGATAAGTCCTAATAGGGGGCATTGAGTGGGTGAAGAAGGCGGAAGGATTATCGCGGCCACAGCGGCCTAGCACGCCTCAAGGGGCGGTGATGGGTTGGCGGAACTTAAGAAGTTCCTCGTGCGCAGATTACTGACATTTATACCAACCCTTGTAGGTGCGACACTACTGGTTTTCATAATTGCTGTCAAGATTCCCGGAAATCCTGCCCGTCTATGGGCTGGCGGCGAGAAGGCGTCTCCCGAAGTTGTTGCAAGGCTCGTAGCAGAGTATCATCTCAACGATACCTGGTATAATCAGTACTATTTCTTTATGAAGAACATCCTATCGGGTACGGCAATAAGCCCCGTGACACACACCAATATTTGGGATGAGATAACCGAACGGCTCCTTGAAGTAACGCTCCCATTAGCGCTCTTCGCATTCATACTCGTGGTCTTGATAGGCATACCATTAGGCATTCTCTCGGCGATAAAAAGGGATACGTGGATAGACGTAATAATAAGGGCGTTTGCATTAATAGGTGTTTCAACACCTATCTTCTGGCTGGCCTATCTACTAATATTCTGGCTGCAGCCAAAGGGCCTGGTAACGCTGGCCGGAATGCCTCTGCCACCGAACTGGGAATCCTATAAGATAACTGGGGTTCCTCCGATTGACGCTTTGCTGAGACTTGATCTTCACTACCTATTGGTCTTCATTAAGAGGATGTGGCTCCCAGCATTCCTGCTAGCCTACGGAGGCATAGGAGTCATAACTAGGCTTACGCGTAACAGCTTCCTGGATGCAATGAGTGGCGAGTACGTAGTCTTCATGGAGGCGAGGGGGTTCCCTAAGCGGAGAATATATATGCATGTGTTGAGAAATGCGTTGACTCCCATAGTCACAGTGCTCGGCCTCATGTTTGGCGGGTTACTTGCTGGTGCACCCATAACGGAGACCATTTTCGGACTACCAGGGCTTGGCCGATACATACTACAATCAATATACAACTTCGACTACTTGACAATGATTACTGGCGTGTTCTTTGTAGCACTGATATACATGACTAGCAACCTCATAGTCGACATACTGTACGCGGTGATAGATCCACGCGTAAGATACTAAGGAAACCCATGCAAGGTGATCCCCATGCCCGAGTACGTCTACGTAAAGAACCCTCTGGACAAGCTTACAGACGCAATGATAAATGCGTTTGCATCGCTAATGGATCGCATAAGGCCGGGCTGGAAGACTAAGAACAGGGGCCGTATAGAGGAATGGAGGCTAATGTTCTATACCCTAAATCGTTCACCGCTCGGCATAGTCGGGATAGTACTTGTCGCGTTCTTTATAATACTCGCGATATTTGGACCCTCGTTTGCACCAGTAAGCTATCGTACTGGCCTCGTACTCTGCGACATGAAGGCAAGGCTAGCACCGCCTGGCACAGAGATAACAATACCTCCTAAGAAGTACTGTCTGCGCATGGGGCTCCATCCAGGCAAGTTTAAGTTCCTCGTGGGTAGCGACAACTTCGGCCGAGACCTTTGGAGTAGGCTACTCTACGGTGCACGGACAAGCCTTGTTGTATCAATATTGGTTGTAACTGTTGGAGCAGCTATCGGTATCTTGCTTGGCCTTGTAGCGGGATACTATGGGGGCGCAGTAGATGAGACAATAATGAGGATAACTGACATATTCCTCGCCTTCCCCGGCCTCATATTGGCAATGGCGCTTTCAGCTACATTGCCCTACGCGATCGAAGGATGGTTTAAACAACACACAACACTAGCAAGCGTACTAGGCTACTTGTTCGCTGTTGAGAAAATCGATTATCCCGCACTAGCGAGCTTGCTATCAGTCATCATAGCCTTGTGGATAGTATGGTGGCCCGGCTATACTAGACTCATACGCGGAACCGTGCTAAGCGTCCGTGAGAACACCTATGTGGAGGCAGCCAAGGCTCTAGGAGTATCTGATTTAGGCATAATGTTCCGCCACATACTGCCAAACATGATAGGCCCCGTCCTAGTATACATAACCATGGATCTTGGAGGCGCAATACTGACGGAAGCAGGGCTTAGCTTCCTTGGCCTAGGCGCAGTACCTCCGCTGGCCGACTGGGGACGAATAATCTACGACGGCGCTCAGTTCTTCCCCAATGCGTGGTGGCTAGTATTCTGGCCAGGTCTCTTCATATTCCTAACAGTGTTCGGCTTCAACCTCTTCGGCGACGCGCTGCGAGACGCGCTGGACCCAAGAACTAGGAGAAGCATAGAGTTCAAGGTCAAGAAGATAGTGAGCCCTGAGGAAGCTGAGGGGAGGTGAAAATATGAGCGCCGAGCTCAAGTGCAGAGACCCGATAGTAGAGGTTAGGAATCTCTACGTATACTTCTACACCTATGCTGGCGTCGTAAAGGCGATAGAGGATGTCAGTTTCTGCATAGAGCGTGGAGAGACGTATTGCCTCGTAGGCGAGACAGGGTGCGGGAAATCGGTAACCTCTAGGGCTATCACCAGGCTAATACTCCCGCCGGGGCGCATCGAAAGGGGCAAGATATACTATTATCCCGAGCCGGGCAAGAAGATAGACATAATGAAGCTTAGAGAGGAAGAGGTCAAGAGAATAAGGGGTAGCGAGATCTCCTATATATTCCAGGACCCCGGTACGGCGCTCGATCCACTATATACCATTGGTTACCAGATAGCTGAGACGATGCTAGTCCACGGCAGGATACGCAGGATAAAGGAGGGTATACCCAGGGCTATAGAGTTGCTAAGGAAGACGCTCATCCCGGACCCCGAGAAGCGCGTCAAGGCTTACCCGCATGAGCTGAGTGGTGGTATGAAGCAGAGAGCCGTGATAGCGACTGCGCTTGCAAATAACCCTAAGCTGGTTGTAGCGGATGAGCCTACAACGGCCCTTGACGCAACCGTTCAGGCACAGATAATGGAGCTGCTCAGAGACCTTAAGAAGAAGGAGGGCTTGACAATCCTACTAATTACGCACAATATGGGCCTTGTGGCAGAGATGTGTGACCGGGTTGCAGTAATGTATGCCGGAACTATAGTTGAGGAAGCGCCTACGGAGGAGCTCTTCAAGAACCCGCTACACCCGTATACAAGGCTGCTCTTGAGGGCAGTACCCAACCCGTTGAAGAGGATGGATAAGCTAGAGTCTATTCCGGGCACTGTGCCGAACCTGATATACCCGCCGCCGGGGTGCAGATTCCACCCAAGATGTCCTCATGCAATGGACGTCTGCCACGAGAAGAGGCCCCCCGAGGTATGGGTTAACGAGAATCATCGTGTAGCTTGCTGGCTCTATGCACAAAGGTGAAGGGGTGATGTATGAATGGCTCTTACTCTTGCAGAGAGACTAGACAACGAGTACCAGGAGGCATATAACGCTGTTAGCAAGATGTTTCCAGGCGAGGAGCCGCTAGTACTGGTATATAGGCTCAAGAAGTATTTCCCGGTAAGAGGAATCTTCCGGATATCGGGCTACGTTAGAGCAGTAGATGACGTATCATTCATAATACCTAGGGGCAAGACCCTCGGCCTTGTAGGTGAAAGCGGTAGCGGGAAAACAACCGTTGGTAGACTTATACTCAAGCTAATCCAGCCAACTTCCGGCAAGATATTCTTCGAGGGACAAGACGTAACAAAGCTGAAGGGTAAGAAGCTGAAAGAGTTCAGAAAGAAAGCACAAATGGTGTTCCAGGACCCATACGGCAGCCTTGACCCAAGGCAAACAGTCTACGATATCATAATGGAGGCCCTAAAAGTACACAAAATGGTGCCCGACGATCCATACTCTTACATAGTAAACCTCCTTGAAGAGGTTGGGCTCAACGAGACCCATGTCTATCGATACCCGCACGAGTTCAGCGGCGGCCAGCGCCAGAGAATAGCAATAGCCCGAGCACTCGCCGTCAACCCCGAGTTCCTAGTACTAGACGAACCCACCTCAGCACTCGACGTCTCAGTACAGGCACAAATACTGAACTTGTTGAAGGAGCTACAGCGGCGCAGAAACCTCACATACCTCTTCATAAGCCACGACCTAGGCGTTGTACGCTACATGAGCAACTACATAGCGGTCATGTACGTAGGCAAGATAGTGGAGCTCGGCCCCGCCGAGGAGGTGTTCGAGAAGCCTCTGCACCCCTATACCCAGATGCTACTCGCATCTATTCCAATACCCGACCCAGAGCTGGCCAAGAAGAAGCCGCCGATAAAGGTCGTAGGGGAGCCGCCAAGTCCGCTAAACCCACCACCAGGGTGCAGATTCCACCCAAGATGCCCCAAGGCATTTGACCGCTGCCACCGAGAAGAGCCGCCACTTGTTGAGGTTGAGGAAGGCCACTGGGTGGCATGTTGGCTATACAAGGCATAAGCGCGGCTGCACACTTCTTTTAGAGCGCTAATTGCATTGGTTTACAATAGTACTGTCTTTTTGGCTCTCGGCAAGGCGGTGAAGCATCTACTCTTTCAGGGAGCGTATCAGCTTCTCGCATTCTTCGCCATATATGTATAGGCATAGCCGTATCGACTCTAGAGCATAGTTGTTGGCGTTCTTCTCGCTGCCAGCAAACTCTGCACGACAACTACGAAGATGGTGGTAAAACTCGTGGAGAACGACGAATGGGTTCCGATACTCATTCGAGCTCCTTAGGCAAATGAGTCGGCGTCTAGCATCGTAGCATCCAAGCGCCTTAGCATGCCTCTTTGGAAGCCCTACCTTGAGCCTGGGTGTCGCTATGCCGTAGTACTCTGATAGTACTCGGAGAGCGTTCTCGGTTTCACCTTTCAGGATAAGTAGTACCGCATAGGCTCTCAGCCCTAACTCAGCACCCTTATTCTCCTCCACATCCAACCCCAGGATAGCTAATACTATAGAGCTAGTGGGGCGAGAAGACCCCGGCCCCGCTTCAGCCTCCCCCTCGGCTTGGGCCCTTCGGCCCTGTCTGCGGGGCCTGGGATCCAATGCGACTTCTTACTACCTTTGAGCCCTGTAATGAACTTATTGTTGATACTGTTCCAGGATGCTACTGGGGTGCCCATAGTTTGGGGCTAGGTTATTAGCCACAACCACCACGCCTTATACAAAAACGGTGTTACTGTATGGCTGGAGGGCTTGTAAAGGGGATTTCGCTTACTAAGAAGTTTGTTGTACGCGAAGAACATTCTGCAAAGCATTTGGGCTCAGGCGACGTGGCTGTATTGTCAACCCCTTCTATGATCCTCTTTATGGAGAACACTGCGCTCGAGCTTGCCCAGAGATACCTTCCTGAAGGAAAGACGACTGTAGGTATAGGGGTTGATATTAGGCATCTGCGTGCTGCCCCGGTTGGCGCAGAGATAGAAGTACGTGCCGAGCTTCTGAGCGTTGATGGCAAGAGGCTCATATTCTGGGTTGAGGCTTGGTGGGGCGATAAGAAGATAGGTCATGGGGTGCACGAGAGGGCTATAGTTGAGCGAGAAGAATTTTTACAAAAAGTGAAAAACTAGGCCTTTTCTCCTACTATCCAGGCTTAGTCTAATACCCTTACCTCTATGGGCATAATGTAGGGATGGCCTTGTGGATCTATCTTTACTACTCCTATGACTACCACGCTCACCCCCTTCTTGACTACTATCTTGCTCCCCGGATAGGGCGAGAACGCTGAGACATAGATCTTGCCGGTACCGTCGTCTAGTACCCAGTCGCTTCGAGACACCGGTGGAGGATAGTCTAAGCCGCTCCAACCAAGAGACTTTCCTTTGACTATGACTGTTTTTGACACGTATTTCTCCGGGTTCTCTACGATGTCGCTAATCTTAGCCTCGACTGGTTTTGGAGCACTCTTAACTTCTCTGAGGTTCTTAGCGTCAAACGCCTTTACACGCTCTACAGGGTTATTCGGAGCTATACTGTATATTACATCGTCTATGAATAAGCTGCGCTCTGCAAAGCGATGGTCGAGAATCCTTAGCAGTTCTATGTCTGGTTTCTTGGCGTCGATCCTGATTACCGCAATACCTGCCTCCATGCCAGAGGGGCCCCAGCGGCCTTGTACTGGTACTAGTATGTAGCCGTGGATTGGATCCAGTGTGAATGCTTTGTGGCCGTTGCGCGGGTTTAGGACGGGGCTCCATACGTAGCCCTTGACGTAGAGCCTCTCAACGATTGAGACGCTTCTGTTACTGTGTATCTCGTATAACGTTATCCTCACTGTTGAGTCTTCGCGGCCAACGCCTACTAGTAGCTTATCGGTCAGCGGGTGAATGTATTCGTCGAACCCGGGTGACTCTACGAAGCCTATTACCTTTGGCTTCTCGGGGTTGCTCAAGTCTATCGCGAATAAGGGGTCTATGTTTCGGAAAGTCACCAGGTATAGTGTGTCGCCGATGAATCGTACCGCGTGAACTCTCTCATTCACCACGATGTTCTCTAGGCTACCTATGGGCTTCAGCGTCTCTGCGTCGAATATGTAGAGGCTTACTGTGACGCCCTTAGGCCCCCATTTCTCCGTTACTATGCGCAGTGTCTTACCGTGTACGTCTATCATCCATTGTTTCCAGACCCTGCCCGGAACAATGCCCTCTGAGACAAGCACGATACTTAGGCCCTTGGCGATTCTTAGGTGGAGTATTGTTGTGTTCTCATAGTATTGCCTCATCATGAGTTCTTTCAGCTTCTCTGCTGCTTCTTTCTCGCCGAGACTCCTTAGTTCTTGGAGCTGCTTCACGCTACCCGGCAGGAGGACATAGATGTCGTTGCTTGCCGTCACGTAGATCGTTGAGGGACGTGCTCCTACAAACGCAATCGATGACATATTCCAGTTATCCGTATCTACGCACGTCACTATCGTCTCTGCGGGAGATATGCCAGCTACCACTGGTGCCGGGATTACTGCTTTACCTGTACTCGAGAAGAGTATGGGCCTAATTATGCCGCCAGTGCTCGTCACAACTGTTAACGTATTGTTGACTAGTCTTGCATCGTAGAAGCCGCCCGTTACATGGACGTAGTGAAGTACCTCTCCGTCACCAAGCTCGACTACCCATGTTCGGGGCTGTAGCGGTGCTGGCGACCGGTACTCTGTTGCCACAACTATGATTTTTCCATCTTGAGCGAAGATTCCGCCCACGTATATGTCGCGGTGAACCTCTGCCACTATCTCTGTTGTATCGTTGCTAACCAGTGCTATGTATTCTTTTCCTGCAAGCTTCTCAACAATCTTCTTCGCATCTATTGTCTCTACTAGGGCTAGGCCGCTAGGCGGATAAGCCTTGTATACCTCTATGACCGGGCCGCGAACCACGAATATGTGTGTGCCATTTGTCTTAACAATGTCTGGCTCGTCTACTCCTCCCACCTGGACATTTGTGCCACTGTAGTAGATTCGTCCCTCCGCTGTCTCAACAACACCTACGGGGCCCCATCTTAGTTGCTGCGTACCGTGTTGCAGCTCATCAGCAGTGGTCTCAGCAGGCGATATTATGGCCTCAACCTGGGTAGTCAATGACGTTACTGTTGTTAGTGGTGTAACAACGGTTATGTATCTCTTCGGGCTATATTCGTTCAACAGCTTGGCGAGCTTCATTACGTCCTCCCAGGAGGATGCTGCTTCGCCTAGCTGACTCGGTGCTGCTGTTTCGACAACGGCTTGTCCACCTGGTACTGTCACGAAGCTGGTCTCCTTCACTACTACGGTAGTATTGCTACTGGTTTTGGATAGGGAGCCGAAGTATATCCCTCCTATAGCCATTCCCGCCGCGAGGGCGATTACTGTTAAGAGTATAACCATTGTCTGGGAGCTTGTCATGTTTCTTCTACACCTCTCCAGGATAAGCTAGGCGAAGAGTTCCTAGTAAGGCGGCGTGCTGGAACACTATTGTTCGAAACCCTAGACTAATATCAGCCCGATAGTTGCTAGGAAGCGTGGAGAAGCATCCATGGCTGCATGGCTTGCGAGGCATACGTTACTTCTAGTAACTATGGTTGCTGCGGCGGCAGTTGCAGCCGCAACAGCTGCCGAGGCCAACACTCATCTAGGCGACAAGGAGGTTCTTGTCGCCATAAACACTGAAGTGTTTAGTATGAGTCCAAGAATATTAGAAATATCTACAAGCACTTATTGCGGCAACACAACATTAGCCATCTATAGTGCCAACAACGTGCCCACACTGATCGTAGCAGTGTTTCCACAGGGCTATCTCGAGGAGGCGCTCAAATGTCTTAGATCAGTGCTTCTAGAGCTAGGGCAGGATCCTAGCAAGTGGTACGCATCGGTCATGAAGAGCACAAAGATTGTTCATGTCCAAGCACTTGTGTCTAAAACAATCACCGAGATGGAGAGCAGCTTGGAAACGGTCCCGACAACTACCACGACTACGGCGCTCGTAAAGAGTACGACTACGAGAGCTGAGCCAAGCTACTTGACGCGGCCCACAACTACTGTTGCAAAGCCATACACTGTTGTAAAAACTATGGACAAGAATAAGGCGCAGGAAAAGGGCACAGGAATTAATGAGCAGGCAGCCACACCTATAATACAAACACCTGCATCAACGAGAGCTGGGCCCAGTACTGAGGCCAGGCTAGGAGCTGTGCTAGGTTCCGGCCTCATTGCTGCACTCCTGGTGTACACTGTATGGAGGATGAGGAGCGCCTAGAAAGAGATGTTGTTGATCCTTTAACAGAGCTTAGTGGTACTTCTCTCAGAGCATACCTTGTCCTTCTACGTTCTCGTCGCCCGCTCGGCGTAAGGGAGCTTCAAAGGATCCTCGGGGTGAGGAGCCCAAGTACTGCAAGGCATCATCTAGATAGGCTTATCCGACTAGGCTTGGTTGTCGAGAAGGAAGGCGGTTATGTAGCTGTTCCGCCGAGGCGCGGCCTCCTCAAGGCATACATAGTGCTCCACGGCGCCCTTGTTCCCAGGAGCCTTGTCTTAACCGCGTTTTTGCTAGCATCTACAGCTGCTTACGTGCTCCTACCCGGCCGTGACCCGGTCGCTGCAACCGTCCTTATTATCGCATCACTGCTTTCGACATACCATACTCTTGAAGCGTATAAAGCCCTCAAGCAACTATTAGAGCCTAGTAGGGAGTGATGACCGCCTGAGCCTTCCGAAAGCCATAGAGAGTTATGTGGAGCCCTTGCACTCACTGATCCAGGGCAACACCACTACATGGTAATATTATTCTACTCTCTGAAGCCCCCTACTCGATGCATGGTGTAGGAGGGTTGCAGAGGCCTAGGAGGCTTATCGCATTTCTGACTGATTTCGGGTGGCGTGACCCCTATGTTGGCATAGTTAAAGGCGTCATAGATAGGCTAAGCAGGGGAAAAGTACGCGTAATTGATATTACTCACGATGTCCCATCCTTCAGCATTGTGGCTGGCGCTTACGTGCTCTACACGAGCTACAAGTATTTCCCTCCAGGCACAGTGTTTCTCGTCGTTGTTGACCCGGGTGTGGGCACAGAGCGGAGAGCTGTAGCAATAAGAACGGAGAGATACTTCTTCGTGGGCCCCGATAACGGTGTACTATATCCAGCAGCCGCCGAGGACGGCATATTGGAGGCAAGAGTCGTGTCAAACGAGGCCGTGTTTCTAAAACCGGTCTCTAGGAGCTTTCACGGCAGAGACATTTTTGCTCCAGCAGCAACGCTTGTAGCAATGGGCGTCGATATAGCTGCCCTAGGGCCTAGGCTGGAACCAGACGAACTTGTCAAGCTTAGCCTTAGAGAAGAGTGTAGGGCCGAACGCGTACGGGCCAGGGTTGTCTATATCGATCATTTCGGTAATGTAGCCCTGGGTCTCCGGGAGGAGTGCGTAGCTAATCTCTGCGCAAAGGGCCATGTAGAAGTCCGTGCCGGCGAGAAGTTGTTCAGTGCCAAGTGTTTACCTGTATTCAGCCTTGCAGAGAAGGGCGAGCTAGTATTCTATGTCAATAGCTTAGGTTTTCCAGAGCTAGCAGTGAATCTAGGCAATGCGTCGTCGCTACTCAGGGTAGGTATCGGCGACGAGGTAGAGCTAGCGAGGCCTAGCTCCTAGCTCTTAGAGCGTCTTAGCCACTCGGTTTTTCTAGTGCCTCACAAGTGCTTGTTTAAGCACTGGATTGCACTGGGGCGAGCCGTGATGACTGGGAGCATGGAGTCGCGCGAGAAGCTGAGCAAATGGAGCAAAGAGCTTGCTGGAAAAGGTTTCACGTTGAGCATTGAGGGCTCATCTCTCAGGATTACCACCAATAAGAAGGACGCCAGTTTAGCTGATCTTCCCCGAGAATTCCTCAAAGACGTTCTAGGGGCTGGGGTAGAGGAAATAGTTCTTCAGACAAGTAATGGTGTTTATTATTACTTTCGTAGACGTGATGTGGAGAAACTACTAAAAATATTGGAGAGGAAAGAAGGGTCTTAGGCTAGGTACTCGGCTAGCTTGTTGGGAAGCGTTATGTACTTCCATTCGAGGTAGTCAATTAGGTACTTTGCTGTTAACTCTGTGCTGAAGCTTCTCTTCAATAGCTCTTTCGGAGCATATGTTGAGCCCCAGCGGTGTACTTTTTCACGGAGCCATTCCCGTATTTCTCTAAGCTTTAGGTTTCTTAGCTGTTCTGCCGAAGGACCGCCCATCATGGCCCACATTGTTGCCGCCACGACATTGCCCAGTGTATATGTCGGGAAGTAGCCTATGCTGCCATGGCTCCAGTGAATGTCTTGTAGCGCTCCTTCAGCGACGTTTCGTGGACGCACTCCTAGGAGTTCCTCCATCTTGTTGTCCCAGTATACTGGTACCTCTGCCGGACTAAGGCTCCCCTCGATGAGCTTCTTCTCGATGTCGAATCTGAGATATATATGCAGGTTGTACGTTACCTCGTCAGCGTCTACGCGTATAAGGTCTGGCCTAACCGTGTTAACGTATTTGTATATCTCTACTTCATCGAAATCCTTCGTGTACCCTATGTGCTTGTCAAGCTTCTCCTTCAGCCACCTTATGAACCACGGACCCCTACCCACTATGTTCTCCCAGAACCTTGACTGGCCTTCATGTATTCCCATACTGACGCCGCTGCCTATGGGGGTGTATGAGAGGCGCGGATCCACTTGTAGCTCGTAGAGAGCGTGTCCATATTCGTGTACAAGACTATAGACTGCTCTCTTGACGTCTTTTCCTTCGTATCTAACCGTTATGCGGACATCATTTACACCCATGTCTATTGTGAAGGGGTGGGCTGATTCGTCAAGCCTGCCGCGGTTCCAGGGCCATTCGAAACCATCAAGTATTTCGCGTAGCATCTTTCGCGCTGCATCAACATCGTATTCTTTTTCTTCGAGCGGGTGGTGCTGGGGGTAGAATCCTTGTTTCCTGATCTCCTCGAGGATCCTCTTGGTAGCTGGTACAAGTTCCTCAAATACTCTTTCTACGTCTCGTGTCCGCAGCCCCTCCTCGTACAAGTCTAGGAGCGCATCGTAAGGATGCTCTTCGTAGCCCAGTCTTTCTGCTTTTTCTCGCTGAATTTCAACTATTTGTTCAAGGTATGGCTTGAACATGTTGAAGTCGGACTTCTTTTTTGCCTCCCGCCAGACAACGGTTGCCTCACTGGTTATCTTAGCTTCTTTGCGGACAAGCTCCTCTGGTATAGCTTTCGCTATCCTTATCCTTCTCTTCATTACCCTTACAACGCCGCGCTCAAAATCATTAAGCGAGTCTAGGTCTTTTTCCGCGCGCTCAACGAGCTTCTCTAGCTCCGGATCCTTTATGAACTTGTGTTGCAGCGCCTCGAGCTCCTCGAACGCCACAGAGCGGTCTCGGATACCGTCACGCGGCATATAGGTTTCTAGATCCCAGCTCATGAGCGCCATTGCGTGACCCAATGCCCAGATGGTCCTATACTTGCGCAGTATCTCCTTGACTGCTTCGTGGCGGAACAATTCCTCGCTCAAAAGCTCTTTCACCCCGATAACGCTTCTTTATCATCCTATGCTCAATATTATCTTTGTCTCGGGTATTCTAGGCTACTCTGTTTACATAGCAGGCAAGAACTTGTCTCCTAGGCACACCTATCTATCCTCGTTGCCCTAGCAAATAAGGTTACAAGGGGGTTCTGGTAAGCAGAGAGCCTAGAACAGCGAAAAAGGCGAGACAGCCTTGAAAGCAGTATCTACCCCCGTACTAGTCACAGCGTTGGTAATAGCTCTAGTTGCCGTAGGTGCGGCGGCCTATTTATTAATGAATAAAGGCCAGTCTTCGGCCTCGAAGGTGGAGTCGGTGCCAGAGAATAGCCAGGATGTGAAGGCTTGCCTACAAGGCCCCTCAGCCATAATAGTCTACGAGGATGGGCAAGAGGATTACGCCAAGGCGCTTCTACAATTCATCAAGAACCAGCTACGAAGCGAATTACCCCGTAACGCCAAGTTCTGCGTACTTAGCGACAAGGAAACCGGGCTGACGTCCCTCCCCGTGTACCCGGCACTAGTGTTCAAACTAAATCTCAGCGACATCAAGGGTAAGCTAGCCCAGTTCATTATAGATAAGCCGCTGCCCGGAGGCTTCTATCCGTTCCGCTACGACTACTTCGCATCCTTTGCTACGCAGGCAGGTATGTATCTGGCCCAGCAAGGGCTCAGCCCCGAAAAGGCCACGCCAAAGTATACGCATAGCGCTGAAGTAATCATCGTCAACGGTGATGCTCCTGGTACACAGGTAAACGAGAAGTACCTTGGCGTAGCCAAGGGGCGTCTTAGCATTGCCTTGTCAGCCATAGCTGTAGCAGAGGTGAAAAATATCAAGGTAAGTGACAAGCCCCCGGTCAACAGTGAGCCACAAACTTATCCAGCGATATACATACTAAGTGATGCAAATCTGACCCAGTATAATCCGGACCTAGTCCAGGTCTCCAAAGGGGTATTTACTGACAAGAATGGAGAGCTTACGGAGCTCATAGCAGGCCTAGGATTAGCTTCAGCGGCACTTGTGAAGTACCGCCCAGTACCATACCTTGATACACACCCTGCAATAGGTAGCGGGAAGATACACATAGTAATCTTCGACGACATATTGTGCCCCTACTGTGCAAGGCTGTACAAGGAGGTAATGCCTAAGCTAGTTGAATTCGCCAGAAACAACACCGTAACCATTCACATAATGGACTTCATCGTACACAACGTCCCCGAGGCTGTCACGTTCCACAAGCTACTACTATGCTACTATAACAAAACCGGAGACGCATGGAAGTATTATGAGATATTTCAGCAAACTTATAGTGAGCTATACAGCTACATCTTGAGCGGCAAAGCTGAGCAAAAGCTAAAAGAGAAAATAGATACCTTGCGAAAGGAGCTGAACGTTACTGAGCTTTGCCCTGCAGCACAGTACGTAGACAAGTCTATGGAGCATGCCCCAGACGTCGGTATACGGGGGGTACCCGGCATACTAGTGTGGAAAGAAGGTGGCGACAAGATGCTGATAGCTATGGGGTTCCACGACTACGAGTGGTTCACGGAAGTGATAAAGTGGTTTGAAACCCACTAAGCATTTACTAGTTCTTTTAGGATCCTTAGCATTGTTCTCGCGTTTTCGAGCATCCAGTGATCATTGTTGAAGAACACGTATATTTTCTTCGGATTAAGCTCGACGAGTTTTTCAGCAAGTTCTCTTAGTTCTTCCTCGCTGTAATCATATGCATACCACTCATAGCGTCCATGTATACGTAGATACACTTGGTCGTTGCTTTTATCTATGTAAGTGCCTATGGGGGCATCTATGGAGACAAAAGTTGCACCTAGCTCTCTGCATAGTCTCACTCCTAGTCCGTCCCTGAACCACGAGTCGTGCCGAAACTCTATTGCAAGTCTGGCTCCAAGTCTAGTATATTGTGCGAAGCGCTTGATTCTCTCCACATATTCTTGGCGCGCATCAAAGCTGGGAGGAAGCTGGAGTAGGTAAAAATCGACTATACCTTCATTCTCCATTGGTTCGAAGAGTTTCCTAAACCTATCCCAAAGGGGATACGCTTTCTCATTAAGCCTTCGCGTATGAGTTATTGATCTATGGATTTTTATGCTCCATCGAAGAGCCCTGCCCTTACGAGCCCACGACTTTACCTGGTTAGGGTAGGGAAAGCGATAGAAGGACGCGTTGAGTTCTACGGCATTAAGCCCGCTATGAGCTATGTACCAGTCTAGAGTGCCCTTAATGTTCCAATCGTATAGCCAGCCAGAAGTGCCAACATAGATTAAGGGTTTATTGTACGACACGGCTCCTACGAGCCCCTCCTAGACGTACAACACTCTTGAGAGATGAAAGTCTTGCTGTTATTCCGGGTAGGTAGCAACCCGTATTCCATGCTCTCTCAGAATGGTTGCAAACCGCTCCATAGTATCACTAGTGGCTCTTTCAACACAGCGCATGCGTGGAGGAGCATATGTCGTGTACAAGTGTACCTCGTCTGGCCGTATCATTGATGATATAATAGTTGCCATTTCCTCCGCGTCGCTAATAGCATAGTTGTCTATACCACAATACTTTAGAAGCATAACCTGTAACGCAAGTGTGCCGCCAAAGACCCCCCTTATCTCGCTGAGGCATTTGATTACGTCGTGGAGGAAAATACCGCGTGCAGGCTCATTAATAAGCTCGAACTTCCACCCAATGACTGTATCAAGCTTAGCTTCTACATGGTCTAGAAAGGCTAGTGCACTTCTTACGCGTGGAGAACATAGCCTTGTAGAATTTGTGAAAACACCTAGGCTCGTCGAGAGACCCTTATCGTTGATTAACGCTCTCGCCTCCATAACTAGTTCGTCGAATAAGGGATGCAGGGTCGGCTCACCATTTCCCGAGAAGTCTATTGCACTTAGCTTCTCAGCGTCATCGCCTAGCCTATGGATAGCCTCCTCGAGGGCTGAACGTAAGACGGCTGGTGTAACGATATAGTTCTCAATGTAGGGGACGTGTACCTGGGCTCCTCCGCGAAAACAGTAGACACAGTTAAAGCTGCATACACCTGGGCCCGGGAACAAGTTTATTCCAAGGGATAAGCCTCTACGCCTAGATCGTAGCGGTCCATACACAACTGCTATCCTTGATAACGATCTTCCGTCTGCTTCACGGTAATCAGCGAAGAGTCTTATTCTTAAGAAGACCCACCTCCAAGCCGCTAATGGTCCATGCGATTCAATAAGCCCTTACTCCTAGGATGAGCCTTGCCCCTATTAACCCCTTGTTGATGAGTAAAGCTCTCTGACAAGGGGAGGAATACATAGTTATGCTGCCAGGGTACTCGGCGGAGGATGTGTTTAAGCCCGCGCGTGGACTAAGAGAGGCCATGGCTAAGCGGCGATTTGAGACCCATGACATCGTTAGGCGTCTTGGAGTTATTAACCGGGAGCAAGTTGTTATTAATGGTTATCCCATTCACCATCCTGTAACCGTGTTTAATTCTTCGGTGACTGTTGAGAGGGGAGGAGAGGAAGAATACGTTATTCTCTATGCAAGGATTATTGCGGGCTATTACATGTACATATCGAGCATTATAGAGGTGCCGATTCCTCTCGAGGACGTCTACAACGGAGATATTAACTTGAACATATATACTGGTCGCATTGTTGTATATCCTTCAACGCGCTACGACCTTTGGGGCGCGGAGGATCCACGAGTATACCGGCTTGAAGGCAGCAACAACCTCTACATGACGTATACTGGTAGAACTGTGCACTACTTCCGCCCAGGAAATGAACGTACACTGCCCGTTACAGCTGTGAAGATAGAAGAGAACGGGACCATGAAGTGGAGAAAGATACATGCCTATACGCTCTATGGCGACTTGCAACACAAGCTTATTAGTAATAAGAATGCTTTCCTCTACAAACACGACAATCGCCTTTACTTGTTTCACCGGCCGCACTTGCTTGGAGATAAGTTCTACTTGTTAGTCAGCGAGCTGCCAACAAGCATACTTGAAGATAAGGGTGGAGACGAATGCCCAAAGAGAATAGAGGTTGATAATGGCTACGAGGTTCTGCGGCCAGCAGAGTTTGAGGTAAAGCTTGGCTGGGCTACTCCTCCGATACGTGTCAACAAAGACACGGCTGTGGCGCTTATCCACGGTGTTGATAGGGAGCTGCAAGCCTACAGGGTTCTAGGAGTAGAACTAGGCCTTGGAAAAGACGGGGTTATTGTGAAAGCGGTTACCCCGCACTACATTATGGAGCCTCAGAGGCTCTGGGAGGTCTTCGGAGATCGCCCTTACGTCGTATTCCCTTGCGGGATTTGGAGGCTTGAAAACAAGGACTACATAATATCGTATGGTGCGGCCGATACGTTTGTCGGCCTCGGGCTACTAAACCTTGATGAATTGCTAGGCGAGCTGGATAAGGGCAGGATCTACGAGTAAGCCACTGATACAAAACTATTACCGGCATGTCCCGCTTCACATGATGTTCTTCTAGTGCTCAGTTTTTCTAAGCCCCTCCAATAGAAAATACTATGGGGAGACATCCTTGGATAACGCGATTCGAAAACCCTATGCAGCGCTCATAGGGTTCTACCCAAATGACAGAGGAGAGCTGATTAGAGCCATTGAGAAGAGCTTTCTTGACCAGAGATTCGGCCCCGGGCGATTACCGGAGCCACTGTCGCGAAAAGGAGAGTGCTGCGTCATAGGCGGTGTAGCGCCGCATGCTGGCTATAGCTACTCTGGACCATGTGCTGCCCACCTCTACCTAGAGCTTGCCGAAACAACGCCGAGGCCGGAAACTGTTGTTATTCTTGGAACAAACCATACGGGGTATGGGGGCTTCTTCACAACAACTACTAGGTTTAAGAAGTGGGCTACACCTCTCGGAGATGTACCAGTTGATATTGAGTTCATAGAGGCTCTTATGGATAAGTCTAGCCGCATAGTTGACGAGTATCTTGCCCATCTCGAGGAGCACAGTGTAGAGGTTGAGTTGCCCTTCCTCCAATATGTATACGGGGATGAGTTTAGCCTCGTACCCATAACCGTGAAGGACGCTACCCCCTCCATGGCGCGCGACGTTGCTAGGGCGATTCATGATACGGCAAGAGAGCTTGGAAGAAGAATAGTGCTTATCGCGTCCTCTGACTTCACACACCACGGCTACATGTACGGCTATGTCGTCTTCACAGAGAACGTTGCGGAAAACGTTGCTAAGCTTGACCTCTCCATAATCGAGCACATTCTTCGCCTAGACACAGAAGGCTTCTATAAGCGCTTAACGGAGACTGGGGCCACTGTCTGCGGCTACGGTGCAATAGCAACGCTCATGGAGTACGCGAAACTAGTGGGTGGCGTTGAGGCGCAGCTACTACGATATTATAACTCGGCGCAACTCACCGGCGAAGAGGATATAGCTGTAGGCTATGCGGCAATCGCTTTTAGGAAGCAAGGCTGAGGAATGAAGAAATCATGCACCCCAAGGAGACTTGTCGCATAAAGCTAGTAGCTTTCGATGTGGACGGGGTGCTCGTGCCTATTCGGAGTAGCTGGGGCTACGTGCACGAAAAACTGGGCACTACGCGCGAGAGCGAGGTTAACTATAACGCGTTCAAGAACGGTGTAATAAGGTATTGGGAATGGATGTACTTAGATACACTTGCATGGATCGAGGCCAGACCCGGCATAACTAAGTGGGACCTAATGGAGCTATTCAACGAGGTAGAGTTATCGCCAGGCGCCGAGGAGGCTGTTAAGGAGCTTAGACGCAACGGACTAGAAGTAGCACTAGTAAGTGGCGGCGTTGAAGTACTAGTCGAGAAGGTCGCGGAACTACTGGGAATAAAGAATTGGGTTTGTCCAGCGCTGAGCTACGACCCCTGGGGCCGGCTCGTACCAGGCGGCGAGCCGAGGCTTGAAGCCGATAGAAAGGACAGGGCTGTCCTAAACCTGGCGAAGAGGCTGGGGCTCAGCTTACGCAATGTTGCATTCGTTGGTGACAGCTACTGGGATCTACGTGGAATGAGAGAGGCTTGCCTAGCTATAGCAGTGAATCCAAGTGATGACCGCGTCGTAGAGGAAGCGGACTATGTTGCAAAAGACCTGCTAGACGCTGCACACTTCATCATCGAGCATACTAAGGGCTAGAGCACGCGTGCTCTTCGTCTATAATAGATATAGATAATATCCTTTCCGCGGCCCTACGTATTGCTAGAGTTTGTTGAAGACGGGGTTGTTGTAACGCTGACGTTCATGCCTTGTTGAGCTTCCTCTAGGGCTCTTAGCTGAGCAAAGAGCTGCTCCAAGCTGCTCGCGAGGGTCTTAGTATCCCTCTTCACCCGCATGGCAAGCTGTATCTGGTTACCACTAACAGTCAATATCCATGTTTCGTTTGAGGGTACCCTAAGGGCCAACTGGTTAAACACGTAGTCCGCAACACTTGGAAGGTCAGCTGTAAGTGGATAAAGAAGCGAGATAACGGGTTTACCGTGATCAAGAAGCGTTACAGCAAACAGAGGCACCGAAACATTTACTCCGAGAGTTTTCGCACCGTATTTCTTCAAGTGAAGCTTCTCCGCGACCGCCTTAGCCACAGCTTCCGCCTCATTAGCGTAGTTCTTGGGGGCATAGACTACTATGCTGTAACTATGGCCAGAGACAAGCATCGCGACGTACTCAACAATGAATATAACTATGAGTATTATCCCGCCAGCTGCAACCAGTGCCTTACGGCTAATACGGAGCCTCCTCCGCTTAGCCAACCCGGTGCTCACCACACTCCTTTGCCCTACTCCCTGGTTGCGAGGACTGGAGAAAGTATATTACTCTAGCCATAGAGGGTGCACTAGTCCTAGTAGGCTAGGGTGTAGTGTCTAGTGCTTAGGACTCTGAGCTTGTTGCTAGCAGTACTTGGTATCTTGTTGTCAATTAATACTGGTAGAAGGCTTGCTAGACGGAACCATGACGCTACACTTGCCAGGAAATATGGGCGAAGCTTGCCGGGAATGGCACACATGGTTTACATCTACATGTTTATTGCATTCATATTTAATACGTTCTCTATAGTACTCATGCGGTTCGCGAGCACTGGCATACAGTTATTCATCAGCACTATAATGCACAGCATTATTAATACAATTACTGGGCTAGTGATAACAACCTTGCTCATACTTGTTAGTTATGTTTTCTTCTCAAAGCACTACGAGAACATAGAATACCCGTTGACTCTTGAAGGAAAAATAGCTCTAAGAGGCCTAGGCACAATAGACAGCGCCAAGGAGAAGCTCAAGTCCAAGATAAGGAGGAAGCAGCACTAGAACCCTGATATTGCTTAAGAACCTTGCCTATTGTATCCCACACCTCTCGCAGCATTGCTGTGACTCTTTTCTCTCAAAATAGTAGCGAGCAAGACTATCGTATCCACCAGGCCTTATGCCCTATGATGGAAACTCTATAAGCTTCTATGTGTTCCTTCTAGGCTGGGATTCCAAAAAGCCTCTTTCCAACCAGGGTTCTGGAGGAAGGAGACGATGCCTGCCAACTTGTCGCCGGAAGCGCAGGCCAAGCTCGCGAAGTACAGCGAGGCTAAGACTCTTGAAGAAAAGATTAGGGCTCTTGAAGAGTTTCTCAGCGTTGCTCCTAAGCATAAAGGCGCTGAGAATCTATTGCTCTGGGCTAGGAAAAGGCTAGCAGAACTACGCGAGGAACTAGAGGAGCGGAAGAGGAAGAAGACTGGCGGCGGCGGCCCGAGGATCTTTGTTGAGAAAGAGGGGGCAGCACAAGTCGCGGTTATTGGTCCCCCTAATAGTGGTAAGAGCTTGCTTGTGCAGAGGCTTACAGGTGCGAAGACTAGGGTAGCGGACTATCCATTCTCGACGACTCTACCAGTGCCGGGTATGCTCCCGTATAAGGATATTTACTTCCAGCTTGTGGATACACCACCTCTCTCCGAGGATGCTGCCCAATACATACCAAGGGTTACTGGCATCGTGCGGAATGCCGATGCGGTTATAATCGTTGTTAGCCTGGAGGATGATGCCCTTAAACAATACCTTGAAGTGAAGCGTATACTCTTAGAGCACGGCATACACGTTGAGAAGCCGAGAGGGACCGTTAGGATAGAGAAGGGGGGAGAGCACGGCATACAAGTATTGGGCACGGGCAAGATAATTGACGGGACTGTGAGGGACGTTGAGAAGATCCTTGCCAACTACCGCATATATAGGGCAAAGGTATACATTGAGGGGGAGGTAAGCCTTGACGACATAGAGATGGCTGTGCTGCGTAGCAGCGTATACCGGCCGGCGATCATACTTGCAAACAAAGCTGACTTGCCAGGAGCATCTGAGAACTACAAACCGCTCTACGAGTACGTTAAGCGGAACAAGGAGAAAGGAGTATGGCTTATCCCAGTCTCAGCAAAAACAGGACTAAACCTTGACAAAATAGGGGAAGTATTGTTCAAGAGGCTAGACATTATACGTGTTTACACTAAGAGGCCGAACGGCGAGGTAAGCAAAACACCTGTCGTACTACCCCGGGGAGCAACAGTACGCGACCTGGCCGAGCACATTCATAGCGATCTCATAGAGTATTTCGAGTACGCCAAGATATGGGGCCCTTCAGCCAAGTACCCCGGCGAGAGGGTGGGCCTAGACCACGTCCTAAGCGATGGGGATATTGTTGAAATAAAGTCCAAGAAGTAAGGTTCTTTCGAACTCTTTATTCTAAACCTGCGAGCCGGCGCAGCCGCTTAATTACGAGCTCGTAGACTGGCTCTCCTTCGCGGAGAACCTTATAGCTCAGAGGCGGGTTCCAGCCCGGTATAATGCGCCTTATCTCTTCGAGTGTAACCTTGCGCGGATACAGCACGGGATTTACTACTTCCAGCGCCATAGCCTTCTCTGCTCCCTTAATATAGCGCCATGCGTCCCCACGTATACCGTGGTCTTTCTCCGCAAGGACTTGTTTCCATACCTCCTCAGCTGTTCCTTCAATTACTTTGCCTACGCGGAACTCCCCTATTATCGCCCTCACGTTGCCCGAGGCATAGACGACCATGACCGCGCCTTCCGGTATTCGCCCAATAACGTTGCGGCGCAGCTCGAACCTCTTTGTTGCACGGAAGATCTGGTAGGCGTAGACAGGCCTTATCGATATTAGGTACATCTCCTCGCCCTGTTCTGTTAGAGCCTGGGGTGCTTGCTGTAATTGTCGACGCCGACGCATAGCCGCCACCGCTACCTCTTTATCCCGGCATATTTTTCTAGTAGCTTTTTATACTCTTGGACAAGGTCTCGTTCCTCGATATCGCCTCTTGGTTCTTTCTCGCGCCAATCCCTACCAGAGAACCTGTAGAACTCTACCTCGGGGTCTAGCCAACAACTCGGCGGCATACCGGCCTTAACACATGTCTCTGCAAGGAACGTCTCCTCATCCCACAAGTATTCGACTGGAACCTCTGGCAGCAAGACGCCCTGAAGGATACCCTTCTTGGCGAAGAGGCCGTGGCGGCCTATAGTGAAGGCCTTTGGTCTCTCTTCAGGGTTTCGTGGAAGCTGCTCCAAGGGCCCAAGAACAGTTACCTCGAACGTGACACGATCCAGCTCGTCAGGGTTCATCGGTGGGAATCGCGGATCGTTTACCGCAGCCTCTATAGCAACGTCTATAACTGTTTCAACAAGGCTCTTTACCGGGAATATGTAGCCGATACAGCCCCTTAGTTCGCGGGATTCTGGGCCATAGTACGTCGTTATTGTTACGAAGGCTGCTCCCAGGCGGCGCAGCTTCTCCGGAGTATCTGGCGGTGGCTCTATCTTCTTGCCATGCAGCAGGTAGTTCTCTACGCTTCTGCGAGCAAGCTTGACTAGGAAGACACCTTCTTCAAAGCTTAGCTCCTCGGGCTTCACTTGTTCAACCATACTTTTACTCCCTCTAGTTATCTGTCGGCCTTGCCCCCCTTGTTTAGTGTTAGCCTCAAAACCCTAAACTAGTACCACGTGAGTCCTTGCACTGACCCTTCTTTTATTGGAGGCAATTTTCCTACCCCAGTGTGTTTTCATCCATTCCACTGCCTCGTTGACTGCGTACTCGAGCGGCGTCCACTCCATTCCTAGCTCGTTTAATAGCCTTGGCTCAAACGAGTAGCGTTGCTGGACGAGGAAGTCCTTCATGACGCCGCTTGCTGGTATCCGTGAGGGAAATGGTAGCGGTAACGCGTTTTTTACGCCGAGCCCTTGTAGGATAATCTCATGTAGAGAGCCTAGCCGCGTCCTCCACGGAGTCGCGTAGAACCAGTTGCACGGCTTTCTCAAAGACTCGTCTATTATTACCGAGGCCTTTGCAAGATCCTTTGCGGCTACTGCGTGAAGATAGGGGCCTCCGCGTAGACGTAGACGCAGCTTAGCTAAGCGATACATTAGCCTCCATTCTTTGTGGTAGCTCCACTCGCCGACAAGAAGGCCTGGGCGAAGAACGGCTGCGCGGGCGTCACCCTCTCTACAAAGCCTTATGATCTCTTTCTCGCCCTCGGCCTTAGTGCGGCTATAAGCTGACAGCGGTAAGCACCCCTCTAAGTGGTTCTTTTCTTCGGCAACACTTACTCCATCACTACAAGCGCTCGGGTCCCCAACGGATGCGACACTACTAACGTAGACGACTAGCGTGTCCTTACAGCGCTGCGCAAGAACCCTGGCCCAAGCGAGGGGGACGGTTACATGCGCTTCCCGCATTTCCTTAAATGTGCCTTGAAGTCTGCCCGTTAGGAGATAAGTTATTGAGGGGCAACCGATGCCATCAATCGTGTTCCTTATAGACGAGGCCTCCACGAGGTTGTTTAGCAAGACGCTTTTATCGGCAAGGGCCGAGAGCTCGGAGAATAGCTGCGATCGTTTCTCGGAGCTACTCTTTCTCGCAACAATGTATACACTGTCGCCTCTAGCCTTATGCTCCTTGGCGAGGTTGTAGCCAAGATAGCCTACGCCGCCAACGAGGAGCACTGAGCCCATAATGCTTATGCACCAGTCTCCGCGAGGGACGTCCTCTTGGGACACCGCTGTCCGAGCGTATCAAGACCCCCCTTATTTGTTGAAATGCTGTACTTAGCCAGCCCCACAAGGAGGGGCCGTCGCTCAATGAGGGTGAATAGACACAATGCACGGTGAACTCGTTGAAACGACGTGTGCAAAGATATTGTCAAGAGTTGAGGCCACACTATACTCTATTAGATACTTCATTGAGCGTGAGAGGCCCCAAGTGCCAAGGCCGCTACTTAATGCACTCTGCCTCGGGGTTCTACGCAACTATCGTCTACTAGTGCATGCTCTTCGCCGCTGCGGGTACCGGGGAGAGGTGCGTGGAAGGCCTCGTGGATGGATTGTTCTTGTAGGTGCCTACGAGGCAATGTTCCGAGAGGTTGTCAGCATCGATAGAATCGTGGACGCAACTGGTTTGTCGAGAGAGGTAGTACAATGCCTCCGCGGCATTGTACCAGAGGAGGTTGTTGACGATCTGCAAGGGCTCCGCAAACTTGCTATACTCTATAGTCTTCCGGACTGGGTTGTAGAAGAGCTTGCGAAGACTAATCCGCCCGGTGGCCTAGAAGCCCTCCTTAAAGCACTCCAGGAGCCAACGCCTCTCTGGATAAGAATAAACAAGTCCATAATATCCAGGGAAGAAGCCATAGGGAAGCTAGAAGAGCTAGGTATCCGTGCAAGGCCTGACCCAGTGCTGGATGATCTGCTGGAAGCAGTTGATATCCAGCCAGGCGCGCTAGGAAGACTCGATCAAAGGCTATTCTATGTACAAGATCGAGCTGCTGCACTCATAGCCCATGTCGCAAAAGAGGGGCGCCTCGTCGTCGACCTCTTTAGCGCACCTGGGAACAAGGCCTCGCACCTAGCCTGGAGAGGTGCAGCCGGCTACATAGCTGGGCTAGAGCTGTCTCGGCGGAGAACAGTAGACGAGAAAAAGCTGACAAGAAAGCAAGGAGTATGGATCATTGACCCAATCGAAGCGGATGCACTGGATCCCCCGCTTCGCCGCAATGCCGCAGACCTCGTCATAATTGACCCTGACTGTACCAGTATGGGTAGGCTAGGCCACAGCCCGGAGACACGATTGTTCCTAGAAAGAGCGGGTAAGCACATACTCAACAAACTTGTGAAAGTACAGATCGAGGGCCTACGAACCGCAGCCAAGAGCGCGAGGCGAGGAGCAAGAATAGTGTATTCGACATGCACGCTCACCTTGGAGGAGAACGAGAAGGTAGTACAGACTGTTGCCGAGGAAGAGGGGCTTGTAATAGCTAAGGCTGAGCCCATGATAGGAGTTGAGGGCCTAGTGCCAGGCACTCAGAGGATATACCCCCACATATCTCGGTGCACTGGCGGCTTTGTAGCATTACTGCTAAAAGAATAGCCGATGATCTAGGCGTTCCTACAAAGGCTCAACAAGTATCTTCCTAGCAATACCTCTCCCGATAGCAATAACACTGCCGCGAACACGAACAAGAATCGGGCCACCATAACTCATAACGACCTCTATTACTGTGCCAGGCGTTAATCCCATCTCCATTATCCTTCTAACGGCGCGTACGCCTGCATCAATACGCACCACGCGTGCGCGTGCACCAGGCGGAAGCATATCGAGGGTCACGAGGCCCCTAGTTTTTCCCGAAGACTGCAACACCATCTACCCCGCTCCTTCGCCTTGCCCATGTTAACAGCGTTGACGAAGTATACAGCCCCAAACAATCCTCTAAGCTGGGGCAGTTTGTAGCTCTTTTGCCGCTGGATACAAGTAGATGGCTTAGTAATGCTCGAGATACTTCAGTGCCGCATATACTCGGACAAAAATATCCCTTGACACGATATCGATGCTTCTTTCCTCACCCTTGACGGATCCTTTAACGATTATTACAACAGGTATTATCTTCGCTATTACTGGTAATAACTTTCTATAATGAGCTGAGAGGCCACGAAGGGAAGCAAGTGTTTCGGGAAGGTCACGCTTCTTTCTACGCATAACTATTCTCTTAAAAGCAATAACAGGTTCAACATCGATGTAAACCAATATATCTGGCCGAGGCGCAAAACGATTGACCGAATAAATCCATTCAAGAGGTGCAGGAGAGGGAAATCCGTCATAGCTTTGATAAACTAGGCTTGATATCCAACTCCGATCGCTAAGAGCAATACAGCCCTGGTTAATTGTGTCCCTAATCGCCTTTGCTTGCTCACGCCTATCTGCTGCAAATAGGAGAGCAAGTAGTTTCTGGTCAAAAGGCCCATTGGAAAGATACTCGCGTATGGTGTTACCGATTTTACCCCGGCTCGGCTCTTCAAACGTCTTTACGCAGTAACCCGTTCTCCGGAGACGCTGCGCCAGCAAGTCCGTATGTGTTGTTGTGCCAGAACCATCTATACCTTCTAGTACAATGTAGAAGCCCTTAGCAGTGCTTGCCATAGCTTCATCATGGCCTCCATGCTTTTGTTTGTTCTAGTTGAACCAGGGTTCAACATACATTATCGCTGTATGTCCCTAAGCGTCTTGTAGAGAAGCGATTATTCATTAAATAAGGTCTGTGTCCTATCCTCAGGCTGCGGGGATGCAAGGATGATAAGAGTACTAGGAATTCATGCATCTCCGAGAAAATATGGAAATAGCTTCAAACTATTATGGATTGCCCTAAGGGCTGCCGAGAATGAGGGTGCTGAGACTGAAATAATACATCTCTACGATTACAATATAGGGCCTTGCTTCGCCTGCTATTCCGACTACTATCTTAACTGCAGGTATCCCAAGGAGAGAAAGGAGTGCCCGTTGAGCGGTGTTGACGGATTCGGCGAGGTTGCTGAGAAGATCTTGGCAAGCGATGCTGTTGTTTTCTCGACACCCGTCTACTGGTTTATGGCTAGCGGTGTCTTGAAGAACTTGTTTGATAGGATGACAAGCCTCGAGAACATGATTTACCATGTAGGTAGGAGCTTGCTAGACGGCAAGGTTGCTGGCGTAATTGCGGTCGGCGAGGAAGCAGGTGCAGCGATGGCGCTTTCATGGGCCTTGTTGACGCTCGTGAATATGGGGTTCCATATACCTGCATGGGGCACGACCTACTATCATGGGAAGGGTGACGTGCTTGAGGATAAGCAAGCTGTAAGCGATGCATACAATCTTGGACTAAACATTGTGAGGGCTACTAAGAGGCTAAGGGGCAGTAATGAGGCTCCTTGGTACCGCTTTATCGGTGAAGACGAATACGAGTCGCTTGTGGAAGAGGCGAGAAAAGTCGCCGAGAAGAATAAGGCTGAACAGCGGCGAGAGAGGCCTTGGCTGAAATAACTGTTTATGGGCCCATCAAGCTCGGCGACCCCGCAGTAATCGTCCACGGCGGGGCTGGCAGCTGGCGCCTAGTTGAGCGCCTTGACGAGGTCCTTAAGGCTGTTGAGAATGGGGCCAGGGCCGGACTAGAGGCCACGAAGAAGAACAACGCCATAGAGGTGGTTGTTGAAGCTATCGCTGCTCTAGAAGATAGTGGGGTGCTCAATGCCGGCACAGGAAGCACGCTAACATATGATGGTAGGGTTGAGATGGATGCAGGACTCATGGACGACGATATGCGAGCGGGAGGCGTAGCTGTTGTCACTTATCCACGTAATCCTATAAGGCTTGCAAAGTTTATTCTCTTAAACCTCGACCACGTAATCATCGCCGGTAAAGCTGCTGACGAGCTTGCCAAGAAGCTTGGTTTGCCGAAGCACCCTGGGCCCTCTGAGGCCTCGCTTAAGCGCTGGCAACGGCTACGCGACGAGCTGAGGAAGGGCGGAGGCCCCGCATGGGCTCGAAAGATAGTGGAGCTCTATGGTGACACTGTTGGGGCCGCTGCTCTGGTTAATGGGCGTTTAGCCGCGGGGGCGAGTACGGGAGGAGTCTCCCTCAAGTATCCTGGCAGGGTAGGTGACTCCCCGATACCTGGTGCTGGGTTCTACGCAAGAAGGGGTGTCGCGGCTTGCTCAGCAACTGGCATAGGCGAGACCATAATCCTTGGAAGGCCTTGTGTATACGCAGTAGATCTAGTGGCTGAGGGCGTTCCTGTCGAGGAGGCTGCTAGGGCCGCTGTGGCCCGCCACACTAGGCTCTTTGGATCAAAGAATCTCGGCATAATAGTTGTTGATGCTAACGGCTACGCGGCCGCCGCGATAAATACGGACGGCATGCCCATAGCGTATGCCGGAGCCGAGGCCCCCACCCCAACACCTTTAATGCTTCGCAGAGTAACAGGGGAGGCGGAAAGATAAAGAAACCCGAGCCGTATCCCCCGGGTGGAACGGGAAGACGGTTAGCGCGAGGGGTGCGAGGAATGGAATACATCTATGCAAGCCTCATGCTCCACGCAGCTGGAAAAGAGATAAATGAAGAGAACCTAAAGAAGGTCCTCGAAGCAGCTGGAGTACAGGTAGACGAGGCACGCGTAAAAGCCGTAGTAGCCGCGCTAAAGAACATAAACATAGACGAGGTAATCAAGTCCGCGACGGCGATGCCCGTAGCACCAGCTGCTGCACCAGCAGCAGCCGCGCCAGCCGCAGCAGAGGAGAAGAAGGAAGAGGAAGAAGAAAAGAAAGAGGAGAAGAAAGAGGAAGCTGTGAGCGAGGAACAGCTAGCAGCAGGACTAGAGAGCCTCTTCGGCTTCTAAGGCCCGAATACATAGAGAACCAGGCTATTTTACCAAGCACTGACCAGGTTTTTAAGAAGCCCTTCACTAGGAACCTCTTCCTGTTCTCCACATTCCTCCACGTAACTAAGAATCATGTCTCATAGCATTAGAAGATAAGAAGACAGTATAGTAGTCTTGTATTGTACCAACTAATTGCCGGTACCCCGCATCTAGTCTAAATACATAGCTATGCCCTTAGTGCAATCGTCGCACAAGTTCTTAGCACATCTCCGGGATACCCTCACACACTATTCTACCTTTATCAAGCACATAGATATAGTCGGTATGTTCCAGGGTTGATGATCGATGAGTAACTATTACTACAGATGCTAGCCTTTCATTTGCTACCTCTTCGCGCAAGTTTTTCATAATAAGTGCCTCGGTTTGTTCATCTACAGCATTTAGCGCTTCATCGAGGAGAAGCACGTCAGGGTTCTGAGCTATGGCCCTTGCTAAGGCAAGTCTCTGCTTCTGGCCATCACTTAGCTTAGAGGGGTCCACGATCTCGTCCAAGCTTGTCACAAAGTCTACAGCAGCGATTCTCAGTGCACGCCATATATCGTTGTCTGATAACGGTTTTCCCAGCGCTATATTGTCTCTAATACTTGCTTGAATTACTAGAGGATGCTGGGGCAGGTAGAGTATTCTCTCGCGGAGCGACAATATACTGTAAACACGATAATCACGACCATTGACTCTCACCTCCCCCCTAGCTGGCTCGTAGAACCTGATAAGTGTTAAGAGGAGCGTTGATTTACCAGAGCCCGTGGGCCCAACTACTGCGTAAACGCGTCCTCTATACAAGGTCAAAGAGACGTCTTGGAGGAGCTTACGGCCTCCCACTTCTACTTCTACACTATAAGCCTCAATCTTGTCCACCTTGCTTAGCTTCTCGCCTACATCTCTTTCCGGCTCAAGTTCCAGTACTTCCTGGACACGCTTGACGTAGGGATAGAGTTCGCCAAGCGTCGCAAACGCGTACGATATGTTCGCTATAGGCTCAAATACGCTGTAAACCGCGTTACTAAATGCTATAATGCTGCCAACTGTGGCCTCACCCCAGGCTACGAAGAAGCCTCCAATTACTAGAACTATTAGCCTCACAACGTCATAGAGACTGTTAAAGCTCTGATTAAAGAACGTGTCATAAAAGAATACACGACGAAGCCTAGACCCCCAGGAGCGTACATTCTTCTCCGAAGCAGAGCTAAGGTACCTACGTATACTAGGCGAGGCTTTCACATGAAGGAGGCCTTCAACAAAGTCCCGAAACACTGTAGATAGTCTCGAGAATGCATGCCGCTCTTGCTCAGACACGAAAGCCAGCTTCCTGCTACTAATCCTAAACACTGCATAGTATATAGGGATAATGATAAGTGTTACAGCAAAGAGCTTCGGGTTAAGAGTATAGAGCAGAAAAGCACCTATACCTATCCTTGCAAGTTGAACCCCTAATGATGCCAAAAATCCTCCAAGCTCGGACACTCGACTGAGATCCGATATAAACCTGCCAATAATATCTCCTTTATCCGGGAGCTTAGTAGGCCTAGCGGCTGCAAGACTCTTAATAAACTCGGTCGCCAAGCCTTCGAGAGTTGCAAGACCAGTAAGTCTCAGCAGATATTCTCCAAATATGTTTAAGATATATTTTAGTACCCATAAAGCAAGCAAGATAAGCGCATAGCGAAGTATGCTGTAATGCCAACTAGTTCTCGTTGATTGAAGAAGGGACACAAGATAGTCTATAAAGTCTTTTGTAATAAGTGTGTAGTAGAAGAACACGGCGAGCAATATAATCCAGATAATCAGGGCTGCTACGCTGATGTGTAGCGAGAAACGCCGTGTAACCGAGTAAGCAAACCTAACTACATATCCGACACGATGCCCACCCATCCATCGCCCTAGGATAGATAGAGGCTTTATCTTAATTATTATATCTATGCTCCTAGCTGGAATGCTCTTAGGCGCTCAGAGCTTAGCCTCCGGTAGAGTACCCTTTGTACCTCTCTGCTTAGGGAGGCTATGTAGCTCTTAGGGGATAAGTGCGGAGGCTCCGTATCGTTCTCCTCCAGAGCAGATAAGACAAGCTCGTACAAGTCCTTTCTCGTATTAATGCATTTTCCGCACGACAACTCGTCCACAACCGCGTCAAAGAAGAGTGTTGTCGGCTTAGCTACTTCCCAGTAAATATACTCTGCAGTTATGTACGCAAAGTCTGATCCCTTGGTAAGATAGTAGTCAAGATACGCCTTTAGAATGGCGTCAAGTGTTCCGAGCACTGCTACGAAGTATGGTAGGCGTCTAAGCTGCTCCGAGGGATGTAGTCCAGCCAGATGGAGGACTACCTTGTCTCCCGTGAACGATGAATAAGTTATAATCCATGCAGGGACAACTATTCCGGGCGAGAGGTCGGCGTGCATTTTTACGAGTAGCTTTTTCAGCGAAGAATTAAAGAAGCTGGATACGCCGCCAATTCTTGTACCGCTCTCGCTTATAGCTGCCTCTATGTCGCGACACAACCCCATGAACTCGGAAGAGACGCTACGACAATAATCTTCCCATACGAGCCAGAGCCCGGCCGTCCTACTTATCATTGACACGTAGATGGCGGCGAACTCTGGCTCCGAAGACTCCTCTAGCATGCGTACAACTTCGTCGAAGCCTTGTAGAGGCATAGAGGCGAGCTCCTTCAAAAATTCACGGAACTTGGTCCTATACCGTGTATACACCGGATTTGTGCCAGTATCAACGGGATTCATGGCTTAGCTTGATCCCCTCAGAGAGTTTCCTGTACACTGCTCCTATCTGTCTCTACCTACTACCCCCTTATCTATAGCGCTTCAGACATTAAGGATGCTGGGTAAGGACAGGCAAGGCAGGTAACGAGGATGCTTCATTTTGGAAAAACTTCGTGAACAATATCATGCTTACTCGTTAATTTCGCCTATTGTGTACTTGCGCGGCGCTATACCGAATACCGCTTTCTCCCAGAGTTCGGCAATATTGCGTGCACCTGCGTATCCTAGGCCAGCCTTTATTCCTTCAATGAACTCTTTGAGCACCTTGGCTGCCGGTCCCTTGTAGGCAACGAGTCCTTCTACTCCTTCCGCGGCTCGTTTAACTAGCCTAGTATAGCGGTCTGCTGCAAAGCGCCGACTCATCGCCCCCTTGCTTGCCATTCCGCGATACGGCTTGTAGAGCTTCTCTCCCATAGCTATTAGTGGTGCTGCTGCCTCATCGGTACCCGCGAACACATAGCCCAACATGACGCTACTAGCTCCTGCGGCTAGCGCCTTAACTGCGTCGCCGCTGCTCCTTATACCTCCATCAGCTATCACTGGTGTATCGTCTGCTCCCATCTCTTTTAGGGCGTCTCTTACTGAGGCAACTGCCCACAGTGTTGGCGCATATGCACCGCCGACGAAAGCCGTGGTACATATGGAGCCGCCAGCTATGCCAACTCTCAGCCCGTCTATGCGTTCAATTTCGGACACAACGTCTATCGCTGCGTTATAAGTTCCAATATTCCCTGCAACAAAGTCTGACGTGATTTCTTTTACTAGGTTGCGTGCAGCCTTGATCACATTGGAATTGTGAAAGTGTGCTACATCGCTAACAAGCGCATCAACATGCTTGTCCAGTTTTAGTGCGCGTTCTTTATCGAAAGGTGATATCGCTGCTGCTACTCGCAACCTTCCTTCATTGTCCAATAAGGGGGTTAGCTCTTCTAGCGCGTCGCTAACAAGTAAGGTGCCAACATAGTTACCATTTGACAAGACTATAGCAGCCGCATCAGTAACTCCCCTTACAACATCGAGACGTGCTTCATTAACACTCTTAACACTATAGGTCTTTCCAGGCTTAGTGCTATCCCGGACTCGTTCGTGACCACTATGGCACTCCTTCTCGAGCTCCGAGAAGTATACGTATCCGCTAACAGTAGTGCCGTCAACAACTGGTAAGGAACGTACGCCTAGCTGCCTCATAATCTCAAGGGCATAAGCACATGAATCGCTTGGCCTCAGATAGGCTATTCGGAGCCTTATCGGAGGATGCTCCTTAACCTTGCGAACTTCCTCTACTTGCTGTTCCACTGGCATATTCCTATGAATGACGCCGAGGGCCCCATGAAGAGCAAGTACTATGGCGAGTTCGTGCTCGGTAACAGTATCCATAGGCGACGAGACCACGGGTACTAGCAAGGGGACGTTTCGGCTAAACCTCGTCCTAATGTCTACCTCGTTTGGCTCAACTTCTGCACGGCCCGGAACAAGGTAGACCGTGTCAAAACCAAAGAGTTGCTCAGCTCTTGCTAGCTTATCCTTAAACCCCATTGAGCAACACCATCTTCCGAGCCGATAGGGGCAAGAAATGACTCTTTCCTGGCTAGGCTTTGATTCGACTATATCTTCTCTAGAGGTTAATAAGTAGTCAAAAGAAGGCGTTATGAGTATGTGTCGGTAACATGCATTATTGGAAAAGCAGTACCAATATAGTCGCAACACCGGAGGCCGACGAGTTATTTGAGGAATTTCTCTTCGTACTCTTGTACGTACCTTGTGCTCTCCCTTACATCTACGAAGTATTTTGCTGCCCTCCTCACGTCTTCTGCGGTAACCTTTGTTCTTCCCTCGCGCTCTGCTAGTATGCGTGCCGGCTCCATTAGCTGTACGGCGTAGCGTAGGCTTCTTTCAGCGCCTAGCTTAGTTAGCTCTTCTAGCGCGTCTTCACTTAGTGGTATGTCTTCCTCATCTGCTCTTATCCTTAAGATTTCCTTTATCTCATCAGCAGTGTACGGCCTGGTACGTATAATCAGTAATCTATCAAGGAGGTCAAGAGGTATACCGTGCGGCGACTCTATGTCTGTCCCACGTATCTTTGTCATACCACGGTTCGTTGCTAGTACCAGTATTGGGCTCATCTCACTCTCCATTGCTCTTGTGAGGAAGCTAAATGCTTCTATGTCTAGCATATGTGCGTCATCTATGAAGAGGACGCCCGGTATTAGCTCTGCCTTGCCGCTCTCTATCAGCTTCTTTACCTCCTCGTCCACTCTCTGTCTGACTTCGTTTGGTATCTCCCTTGTAGGAGGCATGCCAAGTAGTGATGCAAATGCTGCCCTCTGTGCAGCAAGGCTTACGTCTAAGTCGTGTAGCGTTAGCGTATAGACTATTTCCTTGTCCTTTTTCACAGGGCCGCTTGGCTCCTCTACGCACCGGTAAGCAGAGACGTCGTATCGCTTCTCCTTGCACACGCTACCAGTTTTGTGGACCTCGCCTGTCTCCGCGTCTATCCATATAACATCGCCTTTGCGGATGCGTAGCTGGAGCAGCTGAACAGCAACATCTTCGCCAACTCTTAGTGTTAGACTATCATCCCTTGTCTCAAGCGTGATCTCTGCTTCACGTGGTATTCTTACGTAGGGGTTATAGGGGTGTTTAACATAAGCGACCCTTATCTTTGAGACAACGCCTTCATAGACTAACCTTCTCTCCTTGATTCTTACGCCTATTGATTTTCGTATTGCTTGCATGAGTACTTCCGTCTTCTTTAACTCGCTGCTATAGATCTCTGCGCCGCTCATTGCGACGAAGGGGGTGTCTTCGCCTAGTTCCTTAGCAATGCCTACTGCTATGGCGGTCTTACCGGTCCCGGATGGGCCTACTAGAAGGACTCCACGACCAGCCATCTTGCCTTCTTTTATCATCTGTACGACTATTCCAGCTGCTTCACGCGCCTCTGTTTGCCCAACCATGCCGTCCGCTATGAACTTTGCGCGTCCTTTTTCGTCAAGTCCGAGGCCACGGATATGGCTATGAGCGCCAACTCTACGTAGCTCTCTTACTGGTTTTACCTCCTTTATTGAAGCCACTTTCTTCACCGAGAGTCTTCATGGGAAGCGCTTCTACAAAAATATTTCATTAAAATCTATAAAGCACTTCTCGGCCACACAGTCTCAGTGTCGCCGAAACTAAGTCCCGGAGAGCTCGTCAAGAAACTCGCGGAGTGCACCTAGAAGGAAAGCTAGCTGCTCCTTATCGTCGGGCCTCTGCATGACGGCCTTGAGAGCATCGTAGAGACTACGAGGGATATGTCTGCCATATACCCCTCTAACAACCCTATACAATTCCATAAGAGAGCTCTCGATATCGTTGCCCAATTCCTTTCGTGCAAGAGGATCACTAACAACGACAAATTTTGATACAAAGTCAAAGAGTTCTGTTACACTGAATGCCACTGAGTCGTCAAGCATGCAGATACGGGCAGCTATCTCGCTGGGTATCTTGATTCCCAGCCGACTGGCTATTAAGAGGAGTTTCCTTGACCAAATACATTCTGTCAAAGTGCATTCACACCTTTTTGTGAGAGCGTGATCCGCCTATATTCTATTTCTTAGCGATTTCAGCTCTTGGTCTCCTTACAAGGAATTTTTCGCCCCCATAGCTTACGACTTCGACGCCATACTTGTTGATAAGCTCCTTAAGGGCAGCCTCTATGCTTAGACCTTTTTCCTCGAAAATTCTTTGCACATAGCTCAGTCTTAGTGGATGAACAGCTACTGTTGCTGCCACAAACCGTAGAGGGTCTTCATGGGGTGGTGGCGGTGGTGGCTCAGGCCTGCCAAGTATCTCTGCCCCTATACCGCGTTCCTCCAACATTCTGTAGAGAGCGACCAGTGCCTCGGCACTTGCTGGCCTAACCCAGGGCTCTGCCGGCGGGCGGACAGGTACCATGATGTATGCCGTTGCCGGCCTTATCTCCTCTATGAGGACGGCTATCTTTCTGAGCTCCTCTATACTGTCATTAACGTCTTTGACAAGCATTGTCTCTGTTATCAGTCTTCCACCATATTCGTCCCTAAACTCAAGTATACCTTCCACTACCTTGTTGAAGCTAAGCGATGGGTGAGGTCTGTCAACCCTCTTCCAAACCGCTTCGTCACCGGCATCTACTTTTACTGAGACGGTGTCGGCTGAGGCTAAGTCTTCTCTAACCTCTTTAATCCATAGGAGAGAGGCGTTCGATAAGACTGCTACTCTTACTCCTAGTTCTTTTTTCAAAGCCTCTATGTCGCGGCCGAGCATTGTGTCTAGCGTCGGTTCTCCACCTGGAACAAAGGTTACATAGTCTACTGGTTTGTCGAGCCCGGCTAGTTTCTCGGCAACGGCTCTAACGATTTCATTGGGGTTGGAGAATGGTTTTCTCTCAATTGTCAATCTTATAGTTCTGCCTAGCTGACAGTATATACATGTATAGCTGCAATACTTGTAGGGGATATTGTTGATACCTAGAGAGAGTCCGAGGCGCCGGGAGTATACGGGCCCGAAGACTATGTCGAATCGAGGCACAACGGCCCACCACCGGTTAAAAATTAAGTTAATGCTCAACGTATACAGTAGGGAAGAAACATGGTTTTGCTTTTTAAGTTGTTCTAGCGTTAAAGGAGAGGCTCTGGTCGGCGAAGCTGTCCTCATCGATTACGGTTCTCAGTCACTGGCGGTCACTTCATAGCCAGTAAGTTGTTGTATTCCCGGGGCTCTTTCTTAAGCTTAGCCGCCCATATAGTCGAATAGTGTCCTCTTGCGCTTGTCATTGTTTTTCTCCCTTGTATTTCTATCTATGGTTCTGAACTGTTGTGCCCTTTCAAGGGCTAGCCGTGCTCTATGCTCGCCGAGGCCTCGTAGAAGGCTCGCTAACTGTTCAGGGCTTAGTTTGGCCACTTCGTCTGGGCTTGTATATCCCTTCTCGTAGAGTATTCTTGCGCGCACCCTTCCTATACCGGGGAGCTTTACTAGTTCCAATAACTCGCGCCGTACACCGTGCTTTATCATCTGCGAGAGGTCTTCGAGGAAGACTGCCCCGGGGTGTGCCTGGAGGCGGGCCAACTGGGATGCCGAGTAAGCGAGCCATGAGGCAGTTTCTACCACTGTTCTCAAATCGCCTGGGTCTGCGCCGTATTGCGAGAGGATTGCGTCCTCGTGAACCTCGTTTATCCAATCAAGTAGTGCCTGTGCAGTATAGAGGGCTTTAGCCGCAACTGCGACATCCATCTCCGTGTAGTCGCTGGGGTACTCGAATCCTAGCTCGTTGAGCATGTCCTCAGCTTCTGCTTCAAGCTCTAGATGCAGACTACGTGGGGGACGAAGATGTACAGCATCGGGGTTCCACAGTATTAGGAACAGAGTTTCTAGGACATAGTGCTCGGGTTCATGTATATTCGATAAGCCTTTTACGATTCTGTGCGCTGTTAATGGGTCTACATAGAGCTCTACAACCCTCTTGCCTATCGGCGTGGCCGCGTAGTATCCTGGTCTCAGCTCCTCGACGAAACCATAGATTTCTAGCTCTGTTAGCGTCTTCTCAACAGCTTTCGCTGGGCTCCCGAACTGCTTCGCGTATAGGGTCTTCTCGAAGACGGAGATCACGTTATCTATTGATGCCTCACCTAGGCCTGCAAGAACTGCTAGGACTTGTGAGCGCATCGACGCCTCTGAGACGAGTTTTGAGACAATAGGCTCCGGGCTTCCCCGTACATATTTAAATAAGAAGCTCCAAGCTTGGTTAGAGTTGCGCGCAATTATCACAGCCTCTCCTTGTTCGTCGAGTCCGGGGCGCCCAGCTCGCCCAGCAAGCTGCTTATACTCCATAACATCTATTGGCTGCGATGAGCCCTTGCTGTAACGATAAAGAGAGTCCACTACGACACGTCGTGCAGGTAGGTTTACGCCGGCAGCAAGGGTCGGTGTAGCAAATATTACGTATATTGTCCTTTCCCTGAAGGCCCTTTCTACAACATCCCTCTGATAGCTTGCAAGGCCAGCGTGGTGTATTCCTATTCCTCTACGGAGGAGCCTTGCAAGCCTCGTGTTGAGTTCCACGTGCTCCGTGCGCGACAGAAGCTGCTCGACATAGGCCTCTACGCTATCAGGAGGATCTAGGAGCTTCTGCAAATCCTGCCTAACTTCTACTATGCGGAGAAGCTTTTCTGCCAGGTCTAGCGTCTTCCTGCGAGACTGCGTAAAGACTATGGCTTGGCCGCCCTGGGCAACCACCTCAAGGGCTGCATCAAGGCTAGGTGTTCCTGTCCTTTTCTCAACGCTCGTTTCTTCGCCATCATCCCAGTATATGGTGTAGTTATTGAAGACGCCTTCCCGGAGAGGGACTGGGCGCCAATCATCCCTTACAAGGCGAGCCCCAAGCCAATTGGCTATCTCATCCGCGTTCGCTATAGTAGCACTCAGCGCAACTATCTGTAGAGAGCCTACAATGTCCGAGAGCCGTGCTATAATCGTTTCGAGAACGGGGCCCCTCTTCGTGTCCGCCACGTAGTGTATCTCGTCAACGACAAGTAAGCATACTCTTGGAAGCCAGTAGGCGCCATGCCTTATCAGCGAGTCAAGTTTCTCGTACGTAACCATTATTGCGTCTGCTTCGCCGAGCCAAGGCTCTACTTTATCATAGTCTCCGGTAGAGACTGCCACGCGGAGCCCAATATCGCCAAGGATTTTCTTCCACTCTGCTGCTCTCTCGTAGACGAGGCTGCGAAGAGGGGCTGCGTAAACAGCCTTGCAGCCAGGCATCTTTGTCAACGCTGCAACTGCGGCAAGAAGCGCTACAAGGCTCTTACCGGAACCCGTTGGTGACGAGACAACAATGCTTTTCCCTTCTAGGAGGCCAGCTTTTATGGCCTTCTCTTGTATTGGGAACAGTTCCTTTACACCTATGCTTAGTAATAGCTGCCTCAAATCCTCTGGCAGCGCCTCGATACCCATTGTGCTAGGCACCACTGCTTCATAGAGACAAGGGGCACACTACCCGGTGATCCTCTAAGGGCGTTCAGCTTAGTATCAAGTATACGAGGGGCCAGCGTAACTATTCGCCCCACTACATGTCTAACCGTATCTTAGGTGCTCAGTCGCCGCTGAAGTCTTCACAGCCCCCCGCCCCTCAGGGGCTCTGAAGCAACAGGGGTTATCAGCACCATAGAGAGGCTGAAAAGAGGCCCGCCCTTATAAAGGAAGTTAGGGGCTAATGAATCACTGGCTACAAATTGCTACACTGTCTGCATCACATCCTTCGCTGTCGAAACCATGCTTGTAACGCCTGCGCAGCCGCATAGAGATAAATCTTCGAAAAATGGGGCTTCTAAGCAACCTCAAATACTCTTTCCTATACTCGCTTATCGCTAGCAACTCCCAGCTACGAAGAGCGGGGCACATGTAGCACCCTATCCTATAGAAACCGGCATAGTACATTGGGTTGAGCCTTAGCCCCCGTGAAAGTATGTATAGTTGTATATGAGCCCCGCTCCACATCTTGAGAGGGGCTGCAGCGATCACATTGCTAGCCGGCCCCGGTCTTACAGGTGGCCGCTGGCTCCTTCGAGGAGACTCGGCATCTCTATCACCTATTACGAGGAGTGTTCTTCCCCTAGCGAGCTCGCGTACCTTTTTCTCGATAGCCTCTATCTTCAGCCCGGTACACCAACGGTTATCGTGGCTAGGCATTGGCATGCTTCCGCTCAGTAATTCCTTATCTATGCCAGCATATGCCTCGACCAGCTTTACTCCAAGCTTTTCGGCGACCTCGTACACGTAGCTCTTCGAGGATGGGAACTCGGTGCCGGTATCAACATACAACGCCGTTACTTTATCGGCTCCAAACGCCTCTATGGCTAGTAGGAGGGCTGCAGTGCTGTCCTTTCCACCGCTCCAAGGCACGATAACAGTGTCGAATTCGCCTAGTCCGAGAAGGAACTCCTTAGAGTAACTTGCTAAGAGGTCTATCGTCTCCCTATTCGCATCTACTAGGCTGTCTAGGCTAACACTTACTGGTTTCGAGCCAACTATGCGCGCGCGAGGCGCTACTCCATAATCTGGTATCTCGAGCTCCGCCCTAACAAGCGGACCATTGTAAACAAGGTGTAGATTCCCATGAGTGCGAAGAACAAGAGGATTATCCCCTATCTTACCCCCTGCAAGCACTGATACAAGTCGGCTAAAGGAGCCAAGACCTATGAAGAGTTCAAAGCTTGGCTCAAAGCCTAGTTTCTCAAGCCTTTTTCCACGAGCACCAAACACGTATATGTTCCTCTTGTCATCCCAGGCTGCGAGGAGGCGAAACTTTGCCCGGGCACGTGCAATCTCGGCAGCGATGAGCTCTAGCCGTGCATTCCTCACGCTTCGCCTTGGCACAACGTGAGCTACTACGCCTGGAGGAAGCTTTTCCTCGATAACAGGTATCTTAGCCTCATCTTCTCTTCCGAGAAGAATAATTGTTGGCTTGGATCCATCCTCCTCGAGGATAGAGTATATATTTGCAAGCATATCATCTACTTTGCGAACGCCTTTAAGCGTCTTAACCTCAATACCCCATCCAGGGTAGAATCTCTCAAGAGCAGCCTTAACAGCCGATGCATCCTTGCTGGCACGCGTCACGATTCTAAACATTCCCAGTATACCTTGTAGTCACCTATGACCGAAAAGCTCCTTATCATTCTTTACTCTAGCATAAAATATTATCGCTGAATAAGGTAGCTTCACTGACTAACGGAGCGGCCGAGCCGTGATGAGGGGTTGAGTCGCCGCGGTATATGAGGAGACCGCCCCCTACAGTCTCTGAGCACCCCATTGCCTAGAGGAGCTTGCCATGACAGAGCTTTACCCGCTCATAGATGGAGGGAGACTTGTTGGCGTTATAGGAAGCGGTGGCGATGCCACCCTGATTTGCAGTCCTAGTGGACAGTGCAGATACTTTCTATGGCTTAACGTAGAGAGAGCAATCGACATTACTGAGTTACTAGACAACCGGGGTGTGCTACGAATTAAGGGCGACAAGGGTGAAGGATTTGCACCAATCGGCCCCTGGGTTATGGCCCCACCATATGTTCATGCACGTGTAGTAGTTGACCTAGACGAGTACGCAAGGTGGCTTGCCCGCCTCGTTGGCAAAGAGATTAGGGGTAGGAGGGTTCTCCTCGGTTTCAGCGGTGGCAAGGACTCTTTAGCAACTTTACTAGTCCTTCTCAAGCTCCAGGAATACATTAGCTTCAAGCTCCACATAATGTATATTCATATTCCTTTTCTCGAAAGCCCCAGAAACGTTAGATTCGTCGAAACAGTTGAGGAGAAGCTGGGCGTCACTATAGAGTTCGTTGAGGCTCCTAGGCGGGAGATGAAGGCATTACTGAAATGGAAAGGCATGCCTAGGCGAGGCTACCGGTTCTGCACAATGTATAAGGCTAAACCCATGCGCAAAGTCCTAAAAGAGGATCCTCGTGCAGTCGAGGTTGTAGGCGATAGGCTTACAGAGTCGCCTAAGAGGTTTGAGCGACTCTATAAGGCGGCTGCTGCCCGCCTTGTACTGGCTGGGCGAAAGTTTAGGCCAACATACATGCTTACACTGCTAGACATAATTAGCCTGGTAAGACAGTCGGGCTTAATCCACCCGGCCTATCTCGAGGGATCACCCCGAGTGGCTTGCGACCTATGCCCTTACCGCGTGCTATACGAGTTTGCCGAGCTACCTGAGCTTGAAGACCCTAGGCTTATAGAGAAGGTGTTTGAAAAGACGTGGAAGAAATGGTATAACTGGACTAGCTATGAGTACTTTAAGGAGCAACACTTGTGGCGCTTTCCCGCGAAGGTAGCGAAGCCGATAGCTTATGCGAAGCAACTTATCGGCGAGAGATCCGAGAATGAGAGGTGTGAAATTCTCAGCAGAGAGAATGTTGTGAAGAGCCTTAGAAAGCTATGGCTAGAAGAGTCCCTGGACGCGCCAGTTGTAGAAGAACCCTGGCTAGTTGCAGAGGCGGCGATTAGGGCATGGAAGAGGAAGATGCCTTTAGCTATGCTTGAAAATGGTGCCAAGCATGTGGGCAACAACTAGGACTGTGGGTAGCAAGGTGAGATAAAGTATTGTTAATGCAAGTGAAAGCGTACCTGCATATTTCAAGCCACTGAGGCTCATATAGCTCGCAACAAGGTTTGTGAGTGGAGCCGGATGAGAAGAACCACTTGCTCCCCCCAAACCTCCTATGGTTATTGACAAGCTTACCTCAGATGCAATGCTTAGTGCAACAAGGATGAGTATACCAGCTGACTTGGACACAAGCTGGGGGGCAATAATCGACCTATATACATAGGTTATCCCTGCACCAAGATTCATTGCCGCCTCCTCCATCTCAAGTGGAAGTGATGAGACAAGAGCAACAAGGGGCTTATAGAAGAGAGGAGCACGTCTAACCACGTAGCCGGCTACGAGGTAAAGCCATGGAATAGATATGGGGGATAATGCAGAGCCGGGGCCAAAGAGACGGGTGAATACTTGGAAATATGCATATGCTAGAACTATTCCTGGTATAGCCATTGTTGACATTACTATCGCGTCCACGAGCTTGCTTCCAAACACTCTCTGTCTAGCAATAACATAGGCTGCGGAAGGTGTTATAATTGAGAGCACTATGATGGATGCCAAGCTGTACAAGTAGCTGTTTACTATGGCTCTTAGGATGTCGGGTGAAGCAAACAACTGCTGCGCTTGCCCAGAGCCGAGCACAGGCAGAGGAGACGCAACCCACTTGTTAGAGAAGCCATAGATTATTGCGAGTGCTTTAAGCATGGCAGGAGGAAGAAGAGCTAGGAGCAGCATTATTAACGGTATACTGGCGTTCTTGTCAAGCCTGGGAACTATGCCCTCCACTTTTCTACCAGTTGTTATACCCCTATACGCTATCGCAATGCTTGGATAACTTATAGCGAAGATGGCTGCCGATAATAGGAGGAGAACGATTGCATAGCCTAGCGCTGTGTATGAGAATCCGCCGTATACCGAGTTTAGAAAATAGGTATAGGCCCGGTAAGCTAGCAAGCTACGAGCACTCGGATCCTGCTCAAAGACAAGAGGGCCAGCAACGTCATCAATGCTTAGTACTGCCGTGAGAGCCAGCGCAGCGACAACGGCTGGGCGTGCTAGCCTAAGCAGCAGCCAAGCCACTCCCCGTAACCGTGCTCCTAGCTGGACTGCTGCCTCGAATTGTTCATGAGGAAGGGAGAAAGCATAACCTGCGAGTATGACGTAAGCAACTGGGATGAGCACAAGAAGCTGATAGACAAGTACACCAGCAGCACCACGCAGGACAAGGACTACGCCAAAATGCTTGAGAACAGCATTGACAAGCCCAATATTGGGGTCAAAGACACGCTGTACGACATATGCCTCAATAAACGGGTAGGGAAGCAAGCCCAGGACGACTAGCATTGTTGAGAGTTTTGCAAGCCTCCGGTAAAGTATGGCTGAAACAACCGCGACAATAGCAGCCAAGACGGATAGTGATGACGCAAGAAGAGCTACCAGCAAGCTTAGCCAAAACGACCCTATTAGAGGAAAATCTACAACAATGACAGTATAGTGTTCGTTTCGGCTTACCTCCACGGGACTATACAGTGTTGATGGCTTCGCAAAACCCGGCTCGCTCAGTACTGCTTTGAAGCTCTCAATTATGGTGCTTGGCGTCAGTAGACCCGCTAGCGGAATGATTACAGCTAACACATATGCTAGTATCATTGGAGCTGCTAAAAGGGCTGCACTATGATTTCTCATAGCTTTGCCTTAGCCCTTGCTTTGAAGCTCTTTGAGAACCTCTTTATAGGTCTCTATCGCGGCTTGTTTGATAGCGTTGTAAAGCTTGTCCCTAGCCGCGTTGTCTCTTAGCTTGTCATTTATCTTCATAGCGTATTCTAGCGTGAACTGTGTTTTCTTACCCGTCCACGGATCCTTTATCGTTAGCGGAGCTAGTTTCTGCACTATTTTCATCCACTCCTGCTGCGTCAGCTTGCCCTCGCTTAGCAAGGTAGCAGCCTTAACACCTATCTCCTTTAGCAGGGCATTTGCATCACTATCTGCTATGGCTGCCTCAAAGTAAGTTGTTGCTGCTAAGTCAACTTTTTCTGCAAGTGTCCGGTTATAGTTGAAGATGTTGCCTTTCATCTTCTCGTATACTTCCTGGACCCACGGGATTTTCACAACATTTCTTACGGGTAAGTAGTAGAAGAGCCTCGCAACCGTTTCTTGTCCTTCAGGGCTTAGCAGCCATAATATGAATGCTTGTGCTTCCCGCGGATGCGGCGCCTTCTTGGCAATAGCTGCTGGTGAGATATATGCAATGCCCTCCCCGTGTGGTATCTCGAAAACTGCTCCTTTGCCGAGCTTCTCGGCCTCAATGCCGTAGCCTATGTAGGCTGGCGCTATACCTACAATACCTTCTGCTGCCTGATCTCTGGCTTTCTCGGAGCTGTCAACGATAGCCGACTCCATTCCGATAACGGTCAAGAGCCTCCAGCCATCATCCCATCCATATATTTGTAGTATACCATGCATCGTCGTTCTTGCAGTACCGCTCTTTGTCGGCCTCGGGAACGAGACAGTATAAGCATTTTGCTGGAGGGGTCTAAGGTAGGCTGGGTCTAGGAGGCTTCCCCACTTTTGGGGCTCTGGGAGGCTATACTGGCTAAGGAACTTCTTGTTCACTATGTATCCGTAGACTGCTTGACCTATAGCAACCCAGCATATATCACCGTTTTTGTCTCGTCCGACAAACTTCGGGTCAAGCTCATTTACTATATTTACTAGCTCCTTCATCGAGAAGGGGGCTAGGACGCCCTCTTTGCAGAGACGATCATAGACTATTTTCTCGCCTATTAGGAATAGGTCTACTTTCCCACTCGTGGCAAGCTGCGGCCATAGGCTGTAATCGACTTTTGTAAACACTATGTCTTTTATGTTATACTTTCTCGCTACACTGCTATTCAGAAATGCCTCTTTTATAGCCTTTTGTTCCTCTGGCGATAGCCTTGTAACAACTTTCAGTACAACCTCCTTGCTCGAAGCTTCAGGTTTAAAGAGGAATACACCTACCACTATAGCTACTGCTATAACGCCTAGAGCAACTAGTGCAGCGAGCTTACGCTTACTCATCACGTACGTCACCTCATACTTCCGGTACCGTGGCTACGTTGGGTAAGGGTGTAAATTGGAGCTTCCGAGTTTCTGCGGAGAATTCTTTAGAAGGGTTTAAAACGAGTTTGCAGGAAGTGACTAAGATACGCAATATCGCTGTAAGATGTATTTTTCTATGCTAAGGATTCGGCCCGACAAGGGTTTCTTTAAGGAAGCCCCGGTAGGATAGGGAGGAGCTAGGATGATGACCTGGAGAGGCTACAAGAATTGGAGGCTGTAATCAGCGAGCCAGAGGCTTGGCTTAAGCCCTACCTTGACACTATTGTAGATAGATTATTAAGAGCTGGCTACATGCTCCCTGGCAACGAGTTCCGCTACTTGTTTGCAGCAGTAGCAGGCGCGCATATAGCAGGCTACGATCCGGTCTACGATTATGTCGTTGAGACATACTATGACTTGCTGGACGCGGTTGATGAGGTTGAACCCCTGGCTACTCCAAGGTGGCGCAAACTGCTCTTTGATTTCCAAGACGAGGTTGAAGCACTAGCAGCCTTTGAAGAGGCCTTGTCAAGTAGCGAGACAGTATTTATTGCTGAACCAATACTCGCTGCAGCGATAGTAGGATTTTATGGAGTCCAGAAGTATCCAGGCAAGTGGTTTAAGGCTGGACTACCGCGATTACCTGGACAACAAGTAATAATAGCGTACAAGGATAAGGCTAAGAGAAAGATCTTGGTGCCTAGAAGCTTGTTTTCCCTAGCAGTTTCAGGGCTCTCCGCTTATGGTGTAGAACCGGGTAAGGAGAAATGCATAATCGTGCCGGATCCGGCGTATGTTAGGAAGAGCGTCCTAGACTCCCATGCACCTATATCATTGTTCAAGGATGTAGTGACAGATGCTGTTGCAAAGTATATGAGGCTCACATTTATGCTTAGAGAAGATTTTGAAAAAGCGTGTAAAACAGAGGGCGTCTTGGTGATAAAGTATTTGTTCGAGGGTCCTTCCGTGCTAAAAGCCCGGTATCGTTGCTAACTCTTTATGGCAACGGTTATGTTTGAGAGTCTTATCTGTGGTGCATAGATTCCTGGGAATGGTTTTCTGAGCGTCTTCGCTACTAGCTCTATGTTGTTCTTCACCTCGCTGTACATGTTGCCAGAAATAACTGCTCCCGGCACCCAGCCCTTGGGCTCCCCGTTCTCATAGAGTATAGCGGGGTTCGCCAATACACTGTATTCGCCAGTGTCGGGGTTTGTTGTATGTGCACCCTGCACTTGGTATACCACTAGTACTTTTCCTTCAAGCAATTCGTCTGGCATCGCATCGCCTGGCTCTATTATTACGTTGGTATAGCCTGGTGCCGGCTTAGAGGCGTACCCAGCTCTAACTGCGTTTCCGGTGCTCTCTCTTCCGGCCCTTCTGCCCCAGTAGTTGTCAAAGATAAAGCCCTTTACTACGCCTTTTTCGACTAGGTGTTTCCTCGAGGTTGCTACACCTTCGCCATCAAATCGCCAAGTATTATCCCCGCCTTTGAGCGTGCCGTCATCTACTATGGTTATCTTTTCCGAAAGAGCTTGCTCTCCCTCCTTGCCAGCATAGTAGCTCCTACCCTGTACAAGAATGTCGCCACGTAACGAGTAGAGTACTGTAGGAGCTAGAAGCTCGTAGAAGACACCCGGCTCGAGCACTACGCTATACTTGCCGGTTTCGACACCCTTAGCGATATTTGCGCATAGCTTTACTTTTTCTAGCGCTCTTTCAACGACGCCATCTATGCTTGGGAAAGTGACGCGACTCGAGTCGATCTCATATATCGCTGGTGTCGTCACTTTTTCTGACTTCATTAATATGTCTATGCCTGCATACGCTATTGTTCCGCTATCAATACGGTACACTCCATTACTGTTTGTTATTGCGCGCTCAATAGTGTATACACCTATGCCTCCGCCGACTACTTGCACACCTTCTTGCTCGAGCGCCTTGCTTAGCATGTATTTCGCGTTTTCGAGAACAGTTTCGGGTTCTGTATATGCTAGGACGTTGCTAAACATGTTGCCAGGCTCTGGGTAACTAATACTTGGATCAGGTAATCCGCTCCAAAATCTGTCTTCTGGCGAGGCCTTTGCCTGCTTTACTGCTTCTCTCACCGCCTCGCGGACACGGTTCTCGTCTAAACCGGTTGCATAGCTGAATCCAAGCCTTCTCCCAACAGCTACGCGTACACCTATACCTGCATCATCAACTGCTTCAAGACTGCTTATCTTGTTTGCTCTAAGGCTCACCTTATACCCGCGCTCAAGGGTTACATATGCCTCCGCTTCCGTGGCTCCTTCACGTATAGCCCATCTAACGGCGAGAACGGCTAGCTCGATTGGTGCTATCCGGTACACCATATGAACCACCTCCCTGCTCAGCGACCACCAACTGTGATTTTCCTTACGCGTACATGGGGTCCTCCATCAGAAACGTATACGAGCTGGCCTTTACCACACCTGCCGTAAAATAGTTGGAAGTCCTTTCCTACAGCATCTATGTTGAATAGTGTTTCAAGTGTGTTGCCAGCAATGCTGAGGTTGCGGACAGGTTCCCCTATCTCGCCGTTAACTATCTCATATGCTTCCTCAATCCCTACTTGGAAGCTTCCATCAAGGTTTGTTTGGCCGCCAGCAGTTGATACTATGTAGTAGCCGAACTTGATTTCTCTCAAAAGCTCGTCTAGGCTATGATCTCCGGGAAGCATTACGGTGTTCCTCATACGCACGAGGGGTGCATATCTAAATGATTCGGCGCGGCCATTACCAGTGGGGTCAACGTTGAAGAGCGCTGCATGTATCCTATCGGTCATTATGTCCTTATGTATGCCCTTCTCAACAATTACAGCCTTAGCCGTCCTAACGCCTTCGTCATCATATTTAAGCGTACCAAATCCATCATCAATGGTTGGGTCATCAACTATCGTTACTAGCTCAGAAGCCACCTGCTTCCCTCTCTTATCCCTAAGCACGCTACCAGACGCAACCAAGTCTGCCTCAGCTAAGTGGCCGAATGCCTCATGCACAAAGACTCCGAGGGCTTCTGGTGCAATAACAACCGGGAAGTTGCCCGGCTTAGGGCTCTTAGCCCTAAGCTGCACCTCAAGCCTATTGAGGAGCTCGTTAGCTGTCTTGTCTAATGGGTATTTTTCCCAGAGCACATACCCTTTTGTCGTACCCTTCACGATGTGTGCAGATGCTCTGACCCCCTCCTTAGAGCCAAACACCGAGGCATACATGTATGCGAGTTCACGTTTTTCTGCAAGATATCGTTCCTCCGTACTAGCATAGTAGCGTTCTTCAACGCGTTCAACATACCTTATTGTCCGGGACTTTACGAGCTGGTTTTGTGCAAGCATCTTATCAAACTCAAGTATGTCGTTCACCTTCAAATCAACAGGTACGTCAATGATGCTCTTTTTCACAGGAGCTTCATAGTAGTCCTCGGCAGGATCCATAAGTACCGGCTTTGGGAGGTCGCCCCTAGAGCCGCGAGCCATAGCATATGCTTTCTTCAACGCACTTATTATTGATTCGCGGCTTATCCTCGTAGTAAATGCGAAGCCCATTGCACCGTTTAGGAAAACCCTAACAGCAACACCATAGTCGTTGCCGGAGGATATACTTGTGGATTCATCGCGCTTCTCTATAATAGTAAACCTTGTCCTTTCGAGCCTGAAGTCCGCGAAATCTACTCCAAGTCTAAGGGCCTCTGAGACAGCACTTGCCAATAAGTCCTGGTACTCGCTCATAAACCACCACCCATCTTTCATACCAATTCTGGCGGAGAAGTACTTACATAACCCCGATAAACGTATGTAGTAGGGTGCTAAGAAGCCTTCCCGCGCACAGATAGAGGAACCTACCATTCACTTAACCATTACCGTAAAAAAGGAAGGCGATTGTCTCAGTAGGCTGGGGCTAAAGCTAGGAGAGGCAAAAACAAGCCTTGAAAAATCTGCGCCTCCCTAAGTTTACTAACGAGATTCCCCTGGCTATTGAGGAAGAACCAACTTACGGATATGAGACGCCCTGGGCTACATACGCAATAATATTCCTCAACGTAGCTGTCTACGCCATCACATCGGCACAGAACTTCTTTATACAGTCAACAGACTACTGGATCTCAAGACTAGGATTCCTGCCTCTAGGGCTTCTAAGCGACACGACGCACTTCTACCGAATATTTACTGCCATGTTTACTCACGCAGATATACTCCACATTCTCTTCAACATGTACTTCCTCTACCTCTTCGGAAGAGCAGTCGAACGCACCATGGGGCACACAAGGTTCGTTATACACTACCTCATAAGTGGCATCTTCGCAGCAATAATACACACGCTATTCATGTATATACTCTCTCCGGCCGGCTTAAGCATACCAAGTGTCGGTGCAAGCGGAGCCATAAGCGGAGTCCTAGGAGCATACCTCCTCCTCTACCCCGGAACAAGGCTTGCCGCATGCATGTTCTTCTTCATAATACCATTCTGCTTCGAACTATCCGCCGCACTATGGATACTCTTCTGGTTCATGCTTCAAGTATTCGAGGGATTCTACCTCGCAGCCTCAAGCACGGTAGCGTTCTTCGCCCACGCAGGAGGCTTCGTGGCAGGAATAGCGTTCTTGCCGATGTTTATTGATAGGCATCGTCTCGCCGTATTAAAGACCCTTGCATCTGCTAGACGCCTCTTCGGATTCATAATATTCGTGCCAATGTATTACATAAAACGCGGACTAAATCCCTTAACAAAGACCGTGCTCCTAGTCCTCATATCAATGCTCCTCATAGGCTCACTAACCCCGCTGATCTACACCAAGAACTTTACAACCGCCACGTACACCGTACACTGGAACAAAGACGGGAGCGAGAAAGCCTACCTCGGCGTATTAGACTCCCATATAATTACCGCAGGGGACACAATAGATTCAAAGGTATTGCTAGATGTATTGGTTAATAGCGGTATAATCTATAACCCGAAACTTGCCGGCAGAGAAGTACTAGGACCCCTTATACAGCTAGGCCATATGACCTTACAGCTCGGAATCCATAGCATAGAGGCAAAGTACGCCATAACCGCGCACAGCATTGTATACGACAAAAGCGGGTTAATGAGAGCTGCAAGCCTCATAGTCAATATAGTAACACCACAAGGCGGGGGAACACTAAATGCAAAACTAGAGCTAGCTAGGCTTCAAAACGCGACAACTTTCATTGAACTCATCGGTCTAGCAACACTCCTCGTAATAATTGGGAGCATGATCGTGGTCGCATTTAAGGACGAAGAACTAGTAATAACTCCTGAGTAAAAATACAAGATAAACGGCCTCGTCGCTCCACATGCATCGTTTTTCGGCTGCTCCTTTAAGAGCATTAAGAGCGGGGCACACCGTAAAACATTGAAAACATAAGTACTCGAATCGAAAATGCATTATCTGTTAAGTGTTATTGTTTCTGCTCGCTCTTTTCACTCTCTTGAAGCTCTTTTTCAAGCTTCTTGAGCTCCTCTTCGATTTCTTTCTCGATCTCCTCTATGGGCTTTGGCGGAGGAGTAGTTGCTAAAGTATAACCTATCCACGCCAGTATCCCCATAACTGCTGCAACGGCTATGAATATTGTTATTTTTATTAGCAGCATGCTAAACTCTTCATTTAGCCCGATAGCGCTCGGCGCGAAGAGGGCAAACGCGTAGAACAATATGACTAACACACCTACAACGAGGAGTGCTACACCGATCGCCTTATCACTAGGCAATAGTATCTCGCCTCACTTTCAAAATATTTATCCACGACTTGTTTAAGATAACCAGCCTTTTAAAACGCTACGGGCACTGCCCACTGTTGCCAATACTTGGGCCTTACAACTATCTACTGGGTCAGAAGTGCAATCAGATTCCAGGACAAAATACTCTGCACTTCCTAAACTCTTTGCTAGGCGAGCTTGAAGCCAGTTAATCCCTCCACACCCTATTGGCAAATGCTCATCTCGTCTTCCACGATTATCGTGCAAGTGTAGACAAATAGGAGTTAGTGGTGATAACGCTTTATCCGCTTTTACCAAGTCATAGCCGTTTATGAAGGCGTGACCAGTGTCAATGCAAGCCATTAGCTTAGGGCTATCAATGCTCTCTACGAGTTTTCGGAGATTTTCTATCTGGTTCAAAGGCTTAGCCCCTGAGGAATTCTCTACAGCGACAATTGGCAAGCCTTCCTTCTCGGCGTACTCCGCTAATTCCGAGAAGAAGCGCTTATTGAGCCACTCTGCTCGATAGCTGCCTACTCTCTTTGAGCTGAATCCGTGGAAAACCACTACTTCGACGCCATAGCTTCCAGCTATCTCGAGGAATATCTTGGCTTCACCAACTGCGTGTTCTAGGCCCTTTCCGAGATAGACTATGAAGTAGTCCTCCCAGGGTGCGTGAAGCGTTACTGGTTTTGCCCCAAGCTTTACAGCGGTCAATAGAGATAAGCGCATAATATTGGCTATTGATGGATAGTCGGTCTCGCTCCTTTCAACATTTGCATAGTTTATATCGATAAGCTCAAATCCCATTGAGTAGAGTATTTCAACAGCTCTCGATAGCTCCACCGGTATCATTCTCGTTGATACAACAAGTGAGCCCATTTGCTACAGCACCCGCTTTTACTTAGGATTTTGCCTACATATTTTGGGTTATCAAGGAGCATAGAATATAGGTTAAAGACCGCGACAGAGTTGAGGCATTGATGGGGCCGGCTCTTGCTCGCCGATGCTATCCTTATACGCAGTGGAAGCGTTTATCGTGACAAGATCCTCTTACTGCTTGAGAGAAATCATGTCTTGATTAAGCCTCTGCAGGCTTATTGGGGTGGCGTTGACGAGGCTTTGCGCAACGGCATCGAGCCCTTAATGGAGCCTAGAATTGGGGGCAGCAGCGGCGCTGGTACCGTCGTTGAGGCCGGCGTTGACGCACTTCCCGATATTCGTGGAAGGTTTGTTGCATTAGCTGGGATAGGCAAGAAGTATTTTCCTCCTCTCGTCGGTAACGGTTTTCTCTCAACATATGCTGTTGTACCCTACTCAATGGTTGCCGAAGCGCCCCGTAAGGAATATGCACCCCTATTACTTTACGCAGCTCTCGCGTGCCACGCTGCTGACGAGCTAGAGCTTAGAGATGCTTATAGCGTAGCGGTGCTCGGGGCAGGTCTTTTCGCCCTACTTGTCTCACATATTGCACAAGAGCGAGGGCTGAGTGTAAGCATCTATCCCACAACGAAGGAGAGCGAACGCATTGCGAAAGAACTTGGCCTAAGAATAAACCCATCCCTGGAACAATTAGGCTCGGACATAGATGCCGCAATTATATCATTGTATGATACGGTTGCCGTTGAGCACTTTCTCGCGAGAAGTGAGCCAAGGATCGCCGTTATTCATCCTCTACTGGCGTTCACAGGTATAAGGGTATCTCCTTCCGACTGGACGCTAATCGTTACTCCACGTGGCGGGAAAAGATACGTTGGGTGTGCAGTAAGGGTTCTTGAGAGGCTTTGGCAAAAAATATCCAAGTACATAGGGTTCGTTGAGGGATTAGCCCCTCCTCCTGATTGCTCAAAACTTCCCGTCCTTGGGTTGATTTACAGGGTTACTTCTTAGACGCGCGGTACTCCTTTATTGCCTCAGCTATTCTCCTTACACCTTCTCGTATCTCGTCTACACTTGGATAGCTGAAGTTGAGCCTCATTGTGTTGTGTCCTCCTCCTCTTGGGTAGAAGGCGTCGCCAGGTACGTATGCTACGCCTTTCCTTATCGCTATGTTCAGTAGTTCCCTGCTGTTGATGTCTTCTGGTAGCCATACCCAGACAAACATTCCTCCTATTGGCCTTGTCCACCTAGTGCCTTCAGGCATATAGTCTTGAAGTGCACCGAGCATTGCGTCTCTCTTCTCGCGGTACAGTTGCTTTATGAAGGGTATTCTCTCGTCTATTATGCCGCGTTTCAGAGCCTCTGCTGCTATATATTGGGTAAAGGATGGTGTATGCAAGTCTACTCCTTGCTTTATTAGCTCAACCTTGGCTACGATGTCTTTGTGTGCTATAACCCAGCCTACTCTCATACCGGGGGAGAGTATCTTGCTGATTGTGCTCGTGTAAATTACTCTGCCACTTTCATCAAGCGTCTTAAGGGGTTTTACATCGCGCTCCTCGAAGGTTATGAAACCATAAGGATCATCCTCAAACACTATTAGGTCATATTCTTCTGCCAGCTCGAGGAGGTGCTTTCGCCTATCCATGGGCATCGTGGTGCCGCCTGGGTTATGCGATGTAGGTATTGTGTAGATCATCTTAGGCTTTATTCCCTGGCTACGTGCTTCTCTAAGCCTTTCTTCTAGAATATCGGTTCTCATACCATCCTCGTCTATAGGCACTGTGATAAAGTTTACATTGAGGCCTTGAAGTGCGCTAAGCATGCCCAGGTACGTCGGCTCCTCGGTAACTATGTAGTCTCCTGGATTTAGGAAGGCGCGTGCAACCAGGTAGAGTGCTTGCTGACTACCAGTCGTGACTATTATATCGTCTTCGTCGTTAACCTTGACGCCGTGTCGCTGCGAGAACTCTTTAACAGCCTCAATGAAGTATCTAACACCCTTTGTTGGAGCATATTGGAGCGCCTTGTCTCCATGCTTATCTATAACTTCTGCTACTATTTGGGCAACTTCTTTTTTAGGAAATGTACGGGGGTCTGGAAGTCCTCCAGCTAAGCTTATTACACCGCCTTGCTCAACTACCTTGAGTAGCTCTCTAACGTCGGAAGCCTTTATCGACTTAGCGAGTTCGGAGAAGTACTTAGTGTAGTCTGTTATCCGGTGCGTCATCTTGTACCATCCACTTATTACTTTGCAAAGGTTAGGATTAATAACGAGTACCGCATTCAAGTTAGTGCATCTAGGTAAGCAGGATATATTGTGATACCACTCTCTAGCAGTTTTACCAGGCAGGCGAAGAATAATGGCAACCATGAACTTGCAAGACGTGCTCGAGGAACAGAGGCTACTGCTTGAAGCGATTACGCGGGGAGAGTACTGCTGTCTAAAGCATGGACTACCCTATATTACACCGGGCATTCTATCCGCACAAGCATTCTGCGAATACAAGGCAGTATATGAGCTTATCGAATCGCCTCGTAAGCCTACAGCTAGCGAGGCGAGAGAATATGTCAAGTTAATCCTTCGTGCAAAAAGGTTTCTCCCAAGAAGGCTTGAGGGCTATTTTGCCCTGGATACCCCTCTTGCCGCACTTATACACTCTGTACCAATTATCGGACGTCCACATAGCATAGTATTCACTAATGGCTACGTAAAAGCAATAGTTATCGGCAAGGTCTCAAAGAAGCATCAGCGCCTATATATCAGCGATAGAGTAAAACTGTATGCCTATGGCCTCCTAGCAGCAAAAGCTAAGCTTCCACTAGGCTCATATACAAGACTAATTCTAGTCTCAGCTAACACTAGAGATAAGCTCCTAGACGGGCTTAGGATAACCTATGAGTGGCTACAAGTAGGCGGCTCGTACCCTCCAAGGTCGCAAGCATATACAATACACTTCTTAGCACACGACGAGGCCCTCGAAGAAGAACTGCTTTCACCCCTCCTTGCATATTGGCGCGGAGAACGCGACGAGAAGCCTAATCCAGGCCCCTGGTGCAAGACATGCCCGTTTAAAGAAAAATGCCCGCTCAGTTCTCCTCACAGATACTAGGAATGATATTGTCAACAATATAGTTGAATATCCGTGCATAAATGAGGGCGTGTAGCCCAAACACTATGATATTTATGAAGAGGTCTATGGAGGATACTTTATACTTGCCTTGGAGTTTTTCACAATTATTCTGAAGCACGTATTCGATATAGTAAAGTGTGGCTATAAAGCCGAGCGGCAAAGCACCCACAATGAAGGGAATCATATCTATACGCGCATTACCACAAACTCTTAGCACTGACATAGTAAAGAGGTAAAGTTCATAGAGCGTGAATACAACCAGGGGAAGGCTTAGGAAGTATATTATTACAAACATCCTTGTAGCATAGTCTAATGGGAATCCAAGGTTAACTATAACTGCTGGTAAAAACGTAGACATAGCACTAAGTATTGCCGAAGACATTATTGCCGAACTTGGAGCATGAAGGAGGCCTTCCGAGACGCTAGCCTTACAACGCATAGTGGTATTATCGTTACCTACTTGTTCAGCTTCATTAGTAGAAGCCATTACCGTCCCCAGGAAGCTTTCGCTGCTCAATCTAGCCGTCTCCATAATAGAATGCGCAGAGGTAAAAATAAGACATCGAGACGTATAATCTAGCACTAATCGGCGGCGATGTGGATCGCCTGCGACGACGATACCGCAGCCCCACGCTTAGGGGCTGCGGGGTGCTGATGAAGAGCCGTGCCGAAGCCGCCAATCGTTACTAGTCTCTTATTAGCTAATAGGGGGACAAGTCAACAGCACTTATATTGACGGTGCTTTTATGCTTCTGTGCTTGCTACGGACTCTTCTACTATGCCTCTTCTTGTTATTCTTAGGACTTTGTTATGGTATATGATTATGCCTTTGTCTGTTATCTCGAAGGGGTGTCTTCTCATACTGTGCTTTGTGCCTCTCATCTTCCAGACGATGAGGCTCCGCTTGAGCTCGCCTTCTATTTCGTCTAGGTCTAGGCGTATGATGCCGTCGGCGGCGTGTTCTACGCCTGGGCCTCCGAAGCCCCTCTCAGTTACAGAGACCTGGCTTACAAGGAAGCTAGTGGTGCCTAGGCCGCTTAGTACGCGCTTTAGCATCATTACTACGCTTCGCGCAACGCTTGGCTTCGTGAGGTAGAGCGTTGATACTGAGTCAATGACGACTCTTTGCGCGCCAGTGTCTCTTATTGCTTCTTTTAGGACGTCTATTAGGAGGCCGACGTCTGATGGATCTCTTACAACGTATTTTTCTCTCTTAGCGGCCTCCCCGATGCCACCAGTAAACGCGTCAACTATTGCAAATGTTCCTTCGCGCTCGTAGGGGCGGACATCCCAGCCGAACTGTGCCATGTTAATCCTCACTTGTACAGGGTGCTCCTCAAGTGCAACATAGACACCGGGCTCACCCATTTGTAAGCCGTTCCAGAGGTATTGTTGGCTCATAATGGTCTTGCCAGTACCGGGGCCGCCGCTCAGCAGCACAACGTTTCTCCTAGGTATACCGCCGTAGAGTATTTCGTCGAGCCCGGGTATACCGGTCTTTACGCGTTCTATTGGCATAGGGTTTCACCATGTGTTTTTCTACGGGTTTTTCTCCTAGAATAGTAATATGTCTCTCTCATATAAAACCGGGTCGCTCAATGCCTTACTATAGGCAAAGCAATAATACTCCTCAGCGTAACTCGGCTCTACCTAGGTGTACAGACTCCTTGAGTAAATTGAGCCGAGACACTGTGCTAGCGTGGCTTGGTGAATCGGGGTTCTTAGTAGCACCTCTAACTGCACAGCTTCCCTCAAACGCTGAATGGGGGCTACTTGTATCAACACCTCCACCATTACAAGTTAAACTAAGGCTTCTTGGGCTCAAAAATGGCGACCTAGTATTTGGTGTCGGTGTTAATTTCTCTGAGAAGCATGTTTCTGAAATAAATAAGCTTAAGCCTGAGGAAAGGGTAAAATTATCAGCAGAGATAATCTCTTCCATTCTCAGCGTTTGCCCCTATTGTAGAATCGCTCTGAGGGAGAGCCTTGCAAACCCAGTAGCTCTTATAAGCGAGATATTAATCAAGGGCGACGAGGTCTCTAAACAGAGGCTTGTAGACGATGCTGCGCGCCTCGTAAATGTGTTTCTCATAGTTAACACTATTCTTTGGAAAAGATTCCCACTAATCGAGGTTGTTGAGGGCAAACAGTCGAATATATTCATGTAAAACATTGTTTTTCTTGCATTACATGTATCAAAACCCTGTATGGATCGATAACTCGAACGTTATGGTGAGATTTTGAGCTGTTAAAGATAGCATTTACACTGGTACACGTTGAATAAAGCAGTATCACTTAGCCAGAGACCGATAAGGGCCGCTTGCTCTGTATCTCAGGTGATGCGTGTTGAATGAAACCGTCATGGCTGCCGTGCTAATAGGACTGCTGCTCTTCCTCTCAAAGCTAGGCGAGGAAGTCGCGCTTAGGCTTAGGCTTCCCGGCTTCCTAGGCTCGGTACTAGCTGGCTTACTGATAAGCGGTGCTATATTAGGCTTAGTAACCCCCGAAGATCTTGCCCCTGCCCTACTGCTCCTCGTCATCGGGATTAATTTTACACTATTCCTTGCAGGCGTTGAGGAGCTTGCTAACCCTGCTTTACTCGTACCGTCACGGCGCGAGATGGCGGTATCAGCACTCATACTAGCTCTTTCGTCAACCCTGGTCGCTGCCGTGACGATGCTCCTACGCATTGTGAACGGGGTTCGAGAAGCCTTAGCTCTCGGCATCGTTATAGCCCTCGTCAGCGCAGGCCCCCTGGCGAAGATAGTGCTGGGGAGAGAGGATATCGGTGAAGAAGAGCTAAGCATTATGAGGATTGGGCTTCTTGTTGAGGTTGAAGGCCTAGTTGTGTTTAACGCGCTTGTAGCTGAAAGTAATATTGCTGAGCAATTAATCCTCTCTGCGACATTTGTCATATTCATATTCGTTGTGGGTAGGCATTACCTTACACAACTATTCCATATCATTGAGCGGTATTTTGCTGTAAGAGAGGCACCATTTGCAATGATAGTATCACTAGTGCTTATGACGGGCTATATAGCTGAGAGCATCGGGTTCAATGCAGCCGTAACTGCTCTACTTCTAGGCATGTTTCTCTCCGAGTACCTTGAGGAAAGACCTTTATACTTAGAGCGCATAAGCGCATTCACGTATGGATTCCTTGAGCCACTATTCTTCATAGGTATAGGTATCTATGCTACAAGGATAACTGCAAAAGAACTTGCTATAGCGATCCTGCTCCTTGCTGTAAGCCTTGCACCAAAGCTAGCCATAGCAAAGATTCAAGGCCTACGTTTAAGTCAAGGCTTAATTTATCTAGCAAAGGGCGGTGTTGACGCGGCATTGCTCCTCTCAATGCTACAGGACGGGCTCATAGGTTTCCAAGTCTATACTACAGCGCTGACAACAATAATACTCTCGATAATAATTGCGTCGATTTACGCATCCTCGCCTCATCCTCATCGTCCGGAAGTCTATCGGCAAAGAATAGTTGACCTAGAGCTTGATAGAGATATAGTCCATATAGATATGCCGGCAGACGAGGCGGCCAAAATAGTTGCTGAGAAGGGTGCACTCGTTGTAGTAGATGATCACCTACGGCCAGTCGGATACATAACTGCGCGAGACTTTGTTGAAGTTGACCCGGATCTACTAGAGAATATTCCGCTGAGGTTCTTTATGAGAAAAGAAGTACCCATCGTTAGCAAAGATAAGACTCTGCAAGAGGTCTTATTTGACGTCTCGCTCCTTAGTGAGCCAATAATGGCTGTTGTTGACGAAGAGGGCAGGGTAATAGGCACGCTGAGGCCTCGAAAGCTCCTTGACGTGCTCCTACGCAAAAGGCAACGTCAACAGACTATTACGGGAGAGGAGCTGGGCTCAGGAGCGCCGGCCCCGCAACATCCCCGCCAGTAATGCAGGCGGGTTCATGATTACCCCGCGAACCGGGATCCCTCGTCATAGCCAATAGGAGGGAAGAGTACACACGACATAATATTAGGATTACACACTGTTTTAATGAGCATTTAACAAGCCTCGCTATAAATGGCCGGCTCGGCGAAACTCTGAACAGTCATAACCCCCGTTGCGAGGGTTCCTACTTGCCGGGTAGTCCTCACAGCCACATGGATATGTGTGATACTGCTCCCGGTTGAAAAATCACTATGCTTGCTCAGCCGTTTGTTCCTCCTTTATTCTGCGAAGTTGCCTCTTGTACATCTCGTAGAGTTCCTTGGTCGTGGTTGCGTCTTCAGGGCCTTTATCTGGCCTCCAGCGCACGAACCTTGGGAACCGTATCGATATCCCAGCGCCTGGCTTTACCCATCCATAGCAACAAGTGTGTATTGGACTCAGCGTTAACTCTGCGCCTATGACTTCAGCCACTAATGCCGGCTCAACCCATACATCAGGCTTCATCTGGCTATCAACTCTAGCCGGTTTGCGGTCACGAATATACGGCTTAAGCATATCGTCCAGGCGCTCAAGGTCCTCATCAGTGAAGCCGCTGCCAACCTTGCACACGCTCTTGAACGTGTCCGAATCTGGGTCATAGGCAGCCATAAGGAGTGCACCAAATTTGCCCCCGCGGCGTCCTCGTCCATAGAATGCACCAATCACTACTAGGTCAACGGTGTCCGTCATTTCTGACTTGTAGTCACGCTTGTACTTTATCCATAGCCAGCCGCGTGCACCTGCCTGGTATATGCTCTTCTCGTGTATCGCTTTCGCCATAACACCTTCTGCGCCATCCTCTATGGCTTTGAGGAAGAACTTTTCAAGCTCCTCTGCACTATTTGTCACAATGCCTTCTGCTAGGCGCCAGGTCTCTTGCTGCTCTATTATCTTCTCGAGGGTTTCTCGGCGTCTGGGTAGAGGTTTCATTGTCAAGTCTTCGCCATTAGCGTATACACACTCGAATAAGAATACTGCCACAGGTATCTCTGAAAGGTATAAGTGTATGTCGTGTTTACGTCTTCTTCTCATTAGTACCTGGAAGGGTCTTAGCTCACCTGTCTCAGGGTCTATTGCAACTATCTCTCCTTCTACAATTGCCTCGTTTGCCTTAATCCATTTCTTAGCCATCTCGACAACGTCGGGATACATGTGGGTAATGTTCTCTAGCCTACGAGAGAATATCCATATCTTGTCTCCCTTCTTGTGGATCTGGGCGCGTTCTCCGTCATACTTGTACTCTACTAGTGCTCGTCCTCCCAGCTTCTTGAGTATCTCTGCTGGATCATTCAAGCGCTCAGCAAGCATCGGCCTAATTGGTATCCCGACTTCAGGCTTTATGTTCTTTAAGGCCTCTATTCCCTGTGTAGCAAGTATCTTTGCAATCATTCCTAGGTCTGCTCGGAGATTATATGCACGCTCTATGATGTTTCTCATGGCCGCGCTTCCACCATATACTACTGCGAGGGCTTCCATGATGGTGGCGTCGCCGACCCCGAGGCGGAGACGGCCCTCAACGAAGCGAGCAATGTATTTTGCTTCTTTGGGAGAAGCTTCTGCTAAGAGGCCAGCAAGGAGTTTGAGCTTGATATCCCTACTTCCCTCGCCCTGTGCCATGGCTATTTTAGCTAATGTGTCATAGACGCGCTCAACGGTGAGCCCTTCTGCGCCACTAGGTTTCTTTATATAGGCAAGTAGGCCGACGGCTTGCTGTTTCTGCGCTTTTTGCTGCTTTATTTTCTCAATAGCTAAGCCTATATCGCCGAGCTTCTTTGCGAGCTGCTCAAGCTCCTGCTCAGATACTTGGAGAGCTATTGATGCGGCCTTTATGAGGAGCTTCTCGCCCACGCCGAGCTCGGGTAATCCTTTCCAGTCTGGCCAAAGCTTTCCTTGAAGAATATAGACAACTTTGTCTATCACGTCGGGAGGCGTCTTCTTAAACAACTCGACGAGGTAGAGGAGCATCTGTGTCCTAGCAGTAACTCTTTCAAGCTTTTCAAACGTCTCAGCAAGTATAGAGAAACTCATAGGCATTACGACTACACCGTCCTCCCAGTATTAGTACCGAGATTTGTAACCTTAATACCCTCAGGCCTCATGTCACGGACTAGCTTCTCTCTATTATTTCGTCAAGTGGCTCCTTGAGGGGATCACGGCTCTCGATTACTCGAACAACCTCGTTGTAAATGCTGCGCACATCTTCATAGCTGGGCACACCCTTTAGGCCGCAATAGATTAGCCTTACATCACTAATCTCAACCCTCTTGTCGCCATTATTTTTAGTTGCAACGGCTACTAGTTCTCCCTTAGCAGGCTTTACACCATTAAGAACGAGTCTGCTAAGACTCTCTTCATGAAGCGGCTTATAAATAAGAAATATTTCGTTGCTGCTTAGAACGTTATGCTCTGATGTCTCGCTTTCGAGAAACATGCTAGCCTCTTGGCGCTCTAGGCGCTTGTATACATCTATTGATAACATATAGCAATCCTTTTCTTTGAGAGGCAATATAAGCACACGCCGAAAGGTCTCGTACCAGTACTCTTTGACACCTAGATCCTTCTCTTCTATATCCGGAAGTGCAGGGAGAGGAGCCTTTTCGCCACGCCTCAAGAAGGAAGCCCAAGACGGGTTTCGGAAAAAGCATAGGGGTGTAAAACTTTCTGTAAGCCTCTGCTCTCATTTCCTTGGCTGCTGCAATACGAAGAAGAGCCTTGGCCTAGTGTTCGCCAATGGACCTTCTGGTGTACCTGGTACTGCTCGGCCCTCGTTAACTATCTGTGCCACCTCACTATTCGGGTCATCAAGATCGCCGAAAATCCTTGCCCCCGTTGGACATGTCTCAACGCATGCTGGCAGTCTTCCTTCAGCGAGCCTATGATAGCAGAAGGTGCACTTATCAACTGTTCTCGTATAGTGATTTACGAATCTTGCTGCATATGGGCATGCAGCTATACAGTAGCCGCAGAGTATACATTTCTCCGGGTCAACAGCTACTATGCCATCCTCTCTCTGGTAGCTCGCTCCAGTCGGGCACACCGCTACGCATGGCGCGTTTTCGCAGTGGCGGCAAAGATTGTGGACGAATAACAGTGATACATTCGGGTACTTGCCCATGTAAAGTCTGTGGACTGTTGTCCTCATCCACACTCTCTCAATAGGCTTCTTTGCCTCCACCGGGTCGTGTTTCTCAGCCGCCTCGTCAAGTGCTCTTAGCAGCGGCGGCTCCTCATAATAACTCGGTGATAGGAGGTTCTCGGCCATACATGCTGCCGCGCATGCATTGCATCCAACGCACTTACTCAGATCTATTACCATTGCATACCTTGCCATAACTATCACCCCCTTAGGCTTTCCTTATTCTTACAATGAAGTCAGCCATTATCCTTGATCCAGCAATAGGGTCAACCACAAAGACGTTGAGTTTGTTTAGCGGGGGCACGTGAGAGTCTCTGAACCTTGCGGGTGCCTTGGTGTTACCATAGTTTGCTGGTATGAAGACTGTGTCTGGTCGTATCGCATCAGTCACAAATGCCCGTGCCCTGAAGCAGTTACCACTCTCGCTGCAAACCTCTATGGTATCGCCGTCCTTTATTCCAAGCTGCCTAGCTCTCTCAGTGTTTACCCAAACAGAGTTCATGTCCCTTGTTGTCAGCTTGAGTGCTAGTAATGGATTGTCCTCTGTGGATGTATATGACATCGTTGGAACCTTGCCCGTTATGGCCACGAATTCGTCTGAACCGAGGTTCTTTCTCACTATCATCCAGCGCGGCGGCACCCATGTTGGGAGCGGGTGCCATTCTGGCTTGATTGGTAAGCCTTTCTTCTTGATGAGGCCTAGTAGTTTTAGTGGAAGTATCTCGATCTTCCCGGTTGGGGAGTTGAGCCAACCATTTTCTAGTATCTTCTTGTTCATTTCTAGGCCCCATTCCTCTGGGGCGGCAACTATTGCGCCGTCTTTTCGCAGTCTGTTATAGTCTATGCCCATGCACTTTGCCTGCGCCTTGACAATGTTCGATGTGAGGTCATCATATCCTTTTGTCTTCATGTATTCTTCTATAACTTTCTTGAAGTCCTCGGCACAGTTGCTCGGCCCTATTTCTTCGGCAAGCATTTCTGCAAACTTCTCGAGCAACGACTCGTCAACGCCAGCTATGATGTCTGCAAGTATTTCGAGCATGTTCTTGCACTCAGCATCGCTTGGAGGTTTGTGGGCTGCGAAGGCAGCTCTCACTATCTTAGCGGTTGTGAATGGGGCGCCAGTAATTGTGTAGCTTCTCTCCGTGTATGCACACTCTGGGATGAAGACGTCGCTGTAGGCAACAGTGTCGTCTGGCGTAATTCCTATGTCTACAATGAGATCTACTGTTGACAAAGAGGCCCATTTCTCAAAGATATCTGCGATGAACGTTCTTGCCGGATTGGCTCCTATTACTATTATCACCCATCCCTCCTCTTTTTGCAACTCCTCGAAGGGCCACCGATACGCATTAAACACTAGGAGCGGTCCCTTGATCTTCGAACCATCACTCAGCGTTATCTCAAGGCTTGCCTCGCCTGGATAAAGCACTGACTTCGGCGAAGCAACCGGAGGACCAGCTCGATTTAATACGCTCTTAATACCGGCAGCGGAAAGCACTACTCCTCCAGGCCTTAGGAGATTACCGGTAAGCGCGGCTAGGACTCCAGCTGCTCGGTAGAGCTGGAAGCTGTTCCACCATCTATTCGTGTTCCAGCCCGTCTCTACTGTGGCCGGCTTTGTTGTAGCGAATTCTCTTGCTATACGCCTAATGGTGTCTACTGGCACATCTGTTATTTTTGACGCCCACTCCGGCGTGTATTGTGAGACGTGATTTCTTAGCACCTCAAAGACTGTTCTGACTCTCTTTCCTTCAAATGTCCGCGCGTTATCAGGCAAGGTTAGAGCTGGCATTCTTGCTTCGCTTACCCATGTGAAGCTCTGTGTTGCTTCATCGTATACTAGAAAGTCTATTAGCTCAACCTCCTTACCCGCTATGCTCCTCTTTACTTTCCTAGTCTTTACGGGCGAGAAACCGTCAGCGGTAATTATCATAGGGGCATTCGTGTACTTTGAGAGATATTCTTTATCGTAAAGTCCTTCGTTTATTATTACGTTTATCATTGCTAGGAGGAATGCTAGATCCGTGCCAGGCTTGATTGGTATCCATTCATCTGCTTTAGCTGCCCACTCGCTTAGCCTAGGCTCGAGGACTACTAGCTTGTAGTTCCTCCTATTCATTCCCGCTTTGGCTGTTTGACCGACGGCTATTGAACCGCCAAGGTTTCTGCCAAAGCTTAGGAAGTACCTTGTGCGCGAATAGTCTGGCACTATTTCGGAGTGTTTTCCGGCTAGCCCCATCATTCCCCATGCGATTGTCTTTGGCATAACGCACGTGGTTAGCGGCATACTTATGACGTTCGGTATGCCAAGTGTCTTAACGAAGCTAGCTATGTGTGGATGATATGTTGCACAGCCTATCTGACCTATTATCACTATTGTCTTCTTTGCTAGTTCTCCCCTTTCCTTTAGTTCGCGCAGCTTCTTTGTAACAATGCTTATCGCTTGCTCCCAGCCCGTCTCCTGGAACTTCCATTCGCCACGCTTGCTGCCAGCGATACGTATCAGTGGCTTCTTTATACGGTCAGGGCTGAGAGCCTTCATGAGGCCTGCGTTTCCGCGTGCACATATTCTTCCAGCGTTGAGTGGAGCCGCTGCTGGGTTGCCGAGTATTCTCTCGGGGCGACCATTTCTTACCCGTACCAGTATGCTACACTGGGCTGTGCACATTCTACATATGCTCGGCACGTAGGTTACATTGACGGGGCCAAGCTTCTTTGACTGAAGCGCTAGTATTTTCTCGTTCCTGGCCGCTAGATTCTTTCCAACAGGTATTGATACTGCTGCAGCAGTTATGCCTGCAATCTTGAGGAATTCTCTACGACTAACCTGCATACTCATATGGTTCACCCCTTATTCATTTTTGGAGAAAACGTGGAAGGAGTGCTTCAGCAACAACATATACTAGGAGACCGAGGGCAAAAGCCCCAATAACTATAGCAGCTTCGCTTAACTCAACGTGGTAGCTGGCACCCTCGTGTACTATATAGTAGGGGTTAAGTGCCGCGCCGAGGTATTGGTACTTAGCACGTACTATCTGTGCACCTATTATGATTCCATACTTCTCTGCAAAAGCTGCTAGTATGAAGAATGTTGAGGCAAGCAATGTTAGCAGCTTGTCTCCTCTGCGGAGCAGTGCCGTGACGGCTATGAGTGGTGCCAGTATATAGCCCAACAATATCTCTACGCCATAGAATATCGCGGCGTGGTGACCGCTGCTTAGCTCTTCGAAGAGGAGCCTTGTAGGCTCTGAGACTGCTGACATAGACTTCCACCAAGCAACAGCAATGCCGAGAACTACTGCTACGGCGGCAACAATGGCGGCAGGCATGTTTGTGACAAAGGGCTCTTGTTTCGTCCTTGTCTCAGGAGCTTCAGCAAAACGGATAGTGGGCAACACTATTACCGCCATCCATGCTGCTCCTAGGCCTATTGCCGCTACTAGGAACATTAGGCCAAGATTCGGTGAAGTGATTGCTTGTAGCCCAACCGCGTTCCCAAATACTTGGCCAAGGTTGATCTCAAGGCCGATGCCGCCAAGAATTGTTATAATTGCTAGTACTTTATCGGCGAACGTGAACTCTCTTCGAGTAAAGAATGTATTGTGGACTAGTATGAGGAATGCTGGCAGTGCTAGTACGCCGTAGAAGACGGGCATCCACGCGATTCTCGAGGAGGACTGCCATCCTTTGAGAAGCCATACAGCGTGATCAGGCCTTCCTAGATCTGCTAGTACTATGTACCATGCTGGTATGAGGAGGCCAAAGACAAGTATGTAGAGATGTCGTACAAGTCTAACTACTGCATCATCGCTGGGGCGGTAGAGGAGAAGGATAGATGCTATTATTGCTACTCCTGCTCCGGAGCTTGCAAAGAACACATAGCTTGGAACCATTATCCCCCATGGAAATACAGCTCTCTCCTCCCACGGAGTTGTAGGACTGTATCGTTTTGCTGTAAACCATGCACCAATAGCTGCAAGCACTACTAGCACGACAATGCCTGCGAGAAGTGCTGTTTTCCCGCCCATATACGAGCCACCCTTATCCTCAATGTCAAATTATACGCGTAACATTCTAAAATAATAAAAACCGGGTATGTCAACCTAAAAAAATATATAGCTAAATATTTTTACAACGTTAATGAAACATCAAAACTTGCTTAAATCACATATTAAAAATAGAAATAAAATAAACTTAATATAGATACTATACACTATTATTCTAAACAAGATAGAAAACATGCAAAATGGGTATTGGTCTATATCGTGAAGAAGATGAGGTAAGAACTAAGACGCAAGTACTTAGTACCATACTGGCTAAAGGATTAGAAAATTAGGCCAAACACGCGAGTACCAAAAAGCTTCCTTAATATTATATCCGTCTACGCGGTTGCTGCGCACGAAGCCAAGGAGTTATGGGCTCTAGCTGGCGACCGCAGAACGGGCACTTGTAGTGAAGCCTCTTAGCATCTGCCGCACAGAAGTATGCATCGTATCGATCTTTACAGTAGGGACACACATAGACTACATCAAGTGTTAGGTCCAGCTTCTTGGCACAGATCCTACACTTTACAGTTACCCAGCCCTTGTGCCCTACCGCGTTTATGCCTTTGAGGCCTGCCGTTGACAACCCTTATCCCCGGTGCCTCGCTAAGAGACTCCAGTACTATATTAGTTGCTCTCCTAGAGACACCTCTAAGGGGTCTGTGAGGAGAGCGCTCTTCGCTGAAAAACATATATGTAGAAAAGGCCGGGATTACCGAGACCCTAACGAACCTAGACAGCTCAAAGGCTGATTATAGCCGTTTTAGTCGCACAATATAGACATTATTCTCTACATCAACCAATACTACTGCATAGTTTCCTCTCTGGAGAGGCCCTGGGTTTAGTGCAAGGGTTACGCCTATGTTGGTTACTCCTGGAGCCTCGTGTATATGACCACTAAACAGAAGCCTCGGCTGATATTTCTCTATCAGTTCACGCAGTGATTTGCTTCCTACGAATTCTCCTCCTCTGACAAGGTCTAAGCCGCTGCGATATGGCGGTGTATGAGATATCACAACAAGCCTGCTGTTCTCAACACCCTTTGTTTTTTCTAGGAGTTCACTAAGCTTCCTGCCCAGATATTCATCGCTATACTCAAAAGGTGTGTTGAAAGGCGTGTATATTGAGCCCCCCATGCCCACAAACACGAGTCCTTCTAACTCAACGATCTTTTCGTGAGCAGGATACGTATTCTCTACATTAAGCTTGACGCTCTCGGGGCTATCACAGTTACCGGGAACCCATATCACGGGAGAACCTTGAGAGGCAAGTTCTTCTAAGACTTCACGCGCCTCATCCAGGGAACCACACCCAGCAAGGTCACCAGCAACAACTGTCAAGTCCCGTTTAATATCACGAAGACCTCTTACATAGCGCATTGCTGCATGTATGTCAGAAATGACTAAAAGCTTACGAAACATTGCTCTATCACCCTCCTTCCCTCTTTACTATACCCATCCATTTATTTCAGAAGTGTAATAGTGACATAGCAATAAGTAAATTTTTCAATATAAGCTGTACATGTTTTGACGAAAAATGCGAGAAGTGTTGGAGCAATAATCATTTGTAGGAAAATTCGTGAAAATGATAACCATATTAAAAGCCCTTGGGCTCAGCCTAGAACGAGGTGGAGAGAAAAGAGAGGCTGAGAGCGGCTTGGCTTGGAGAAACATGATGACAAACATAATAGCGTCCTCGATCGAGACTGTTAAGAAATCTTGCCTTGAAGGAGAGCTTGAAGCAGAAGAGTGCGCCAAAGCATTAATAGCTGCCGCTGACGCCGTGTACTCTCCCTTAAAACCCGTAGATTCAGGACTTGGTGAGGCTAGGAGGATAGCAGGTATTCTTTCCTCTATACTTGCAAACGCGTTTATCGTCATGTTTGTAAATGAGAGAGGAGAGGAACCTCTGAAGGACGTGCTCAACGCGCTTAAAGAGCTTAGGGAAGGCGATGTATCTGATAAGGTTAAAGAGATCTTGGAGGCTGCCCAAGTAGTTGTAGAGCCTGCCACGGCACCGGAGCCTAGAGAGGCCATGTACAAGGATATAGAGGAGTACGTAAACCCGCCTCAGCCCCAGATTCCTAGAAGAAGGAGGCAGCAAGTACGCAAGCCCGACCCTAATCAGAGACTGCGTCGACTCATACGAGAGCTCGGTAGACGGGACCCAATACTCGCGAAAGCGGTTGCACGATTACTAAGAGAAAGAGGAATTAGCGCCTAAGAGAGGAAAACATGTTTGAAACCAATCACAGCTAGCTAACTACCCTTTTTCAATAATAGCTGCTTTTCTCGTATTTATAATTACTTTTAGTCTTCCGGTTGTAGTTGTTCCTCTTCTTCACCAGGCTCCTTTGCCAGGTAGTCGTGAACCGCGCTTCCAATAGCTATTAGTGCTGCCGCTGCTGCGTACTCGGTTGAAAGGGTTATTCCGGGGGCTATGTCAAGAACAAGGTCAGCGAACCTATACACGCCTTCCGGTATGCCTTCGCGTGACCCGAAAAGCAGGTTAACGCGCCTATGTTTCCTTAGTAGCTCGTATACTTCTTTTGCTCTCTTTGATATATGGTCGCCCTCGGGCTCAAAGACTATTATGGCTTCATTGCTTCTACTACGCACTAACTGATAAAGGTCCTGAAGATACACGGGAACCTTATGAACACTTCTTCCATAGCTCTTTTTCTGTATATTATATCTTGATTCTATGCCTTCGAAGACCCCATCGAGGAATGTCTTTAGCTGAAGAGCATCTACAAGGCCTATCGGTGCTACCACGAGTTCTCCAACCTCAAAGTTTTGAACTTCTCTACCAATCCTTACCCCCATTGTCCGACAGGCATCAAGCGGACCTAGATACGGCATTTGAACAACGGCTATCTTCCTATAGATCTTGTACAAGGGATACTTTCCTGGCTTCATCTTCTTCCATTCTCTTGAACCCGGGTAAAACGCTATGTATGCACGATCGCCGATTATTTCGACTGCAACAACTTTGTCGGGAAACCTCAAGTTAACTGAAGCTCCAGTAGCTTTCCGGACAGCATCTCCGACAACAACGTTTACATCTATGCTTGTAAAACTATGTCTGCCTCGCCTTACAGTCCTCACGGCAAAAGTCTCATTGCTTGAGATAAACCGTGGGGCTAGACTGGCCGCTACTCTTGCTATTTCACTAGGGACTGCTGGAGCACAACCCTCAATAATTTCTACTTTCTCTACTTCGGGAATACGATTCTCTATTTCCTTAGCAACTTCGTATTTATTTTTCGATGGTTTAACAAGGACGAGTCCTTTAAATCCGCGGGGAGAAACAATGACTTCAGCTTTTGGATCTATTTCTGAAATGTAGCTAGCAGCTACACGCTCCATACCTAGAACGGTTTTCACAAGTATATAGTTACATTGTTCTTCTGCTTCCATCTTGCTGAAAACACCTCTTGACTGGGCTCTCAGCACGACTATACCTTCCATAAAGAGAAAGAGAATAACCTAGAACCTTGCATTAATCTGCTTAGTACACCAGGAGACGAGAATAAAAATACAAAACAGGCCATAAAATCGTTCTTGTAGTATCTGTGTTGACTTTTAGCGTACTTCGAACATTAGCGGAGACACAACCACTGCTGGCTGAGGCTTTCCGTCTGGCCCTGGAACAGTTAGCAGCTTTGACTTGTATATCTCGACTTTTCTTATTGGGTAAATCTTCTTGGCTGCCTCGAATATCTCATTAGCTAGCTGCCCGAACAGCATTGCCTTAATTAGCTCGTCTAGCGTCATTTCCGCAGTGCGCTTCGTAATTATCTCTCCCATTATCTTACGTATCGCCTTCTTTTGGCTTGTCTTACAGCGATAGGTTGTAAGCACTACTCCCGTTATTCTTAGGCCATAACCGTCCTTTGTCGTAACGTTGTATATGCCTTGGATCTTGCTACTCTTACGCCTAATGAAGCTTTTCATATAGTCTCTTGCGAGTTCGTGACCCTTAAACCTAGTGATGGCCCTCATGTTTTCCTCGTCTACATCTATTACCTGGAAGTAGAGGTGAACATGCACTAGCGAGAAGTCGCCTGTTATATCGTATAGCGTGGTCTCCATTACTCTGCCTATGAGCTTACGTGGATCATCCGCAGGCGTTGTACCCAGGACAACATTCCCGAAAACGGGAGGCGCAATTACCTCGTACCACTTCTTTAGACGCCACGTATCCCTTGCTCCGCCGTAGCGGCGTCGGCTCATTACAGTCCTACCCCCGTTCCGTGGACTCGTTGCCTGCCTGCTTTAAAGTCTTAGCAGCCTCCTCTAGTGTTTTGAGTAAGGAATATATGAACTCTAGTATTTCGTCAACCGTATTTTTCACGGAGCCTACTCGATAAGGCTGCTCTATAAGAGCTTCAACAACTATGCGTAACCCTTTGGCCGCTATTTCTTCCTTTATTCTCAGCCATGGAGGCGCTGTTAAATTATCAGGCTTAATGGCCTTTAAGAGAGCCTCGGCCTCTCTCTTGCCAAGCTCTTCTATAGTAATGTCAACCAGAACTTTCATATTATTTGCATTTCTCTCGTTGGACTGCTCCAAAGAGCGACCCCTCTATGTAGTCAATGCACTTCTTTTCTATTGCTTCTTCGAGCCAAGGATACCCGTATGTATAGAGAAGCTGTTCTAAAAGAACTATAATGCCGTGCCCTGTAGCTGCACCAAACACTTCTCCCTCACTGATATGCCCTAGCTGTTGTAGTATTCGCTCAACTATTGGATGAAAATGCTCATCTACCTCGGCTACTCGTAACCGTAGCTTATTTAATATAAGCGACTCAGTACCTTTGCTAATCACTTCCTCGATGCTTTCTATCATTTTCTCGAAGCTGCTCATATACATGTAGTAAGCTGCCGCCGCTAAGGGCTCCTCCATAATTCCTATCATGCTCAATTGCTGCGCATATCTGCTTGCAGCATATCTTGCCAAAACATATTGAGCTTCTCTTAAATCGCGTAATGGAAATACAAAACTATAGTAAGTTGTACCGATGAGTTCAGTTGGCCTACGAGGCCCTTTACTACTCTTCTTGAGAAGCTCGTAGAGTTTTTCGCCAAGAACAGTGACACTTTGCTCCGGAGCTTCCTTTAGGGTCTTTCCTATAAGTGGCGCAATCCTAGGATCAGATTCAAGGAACTTGATTGCGTTGCCCAGATGCCCGCTAAGCCCTGGTAGGAAGGGTTCAAGGGTGAGCGATATTGCCTCCTCTGTTCCAAGCTCTTGCCACCGGAAAAGCCTTAAATTGAAGCTTTCTTCAATCTTATTCTCAAGCTTTAGCATGTCAGCTATACCGGCTTCTATTCCCACGAACTCGGCTTTCTTGCCTTTGTCAAGTTTCCTCCAGTAGCCTGCTATGAGCCCGTAGATCGAATTGTACCCGACAACAGTTAATTCGGAGAAAACAGCGGCAGTTAGTGCAGCTACGCTTGAGTCCATCGAGGAAGTAACAGCAACGTGGAGAAGGCCTTGGGGTTTTTCGCCGAAGCCTATCAGAGCGGATGGCTTACTAGCTCTTATTTCCTGAGCAATATAGGCTGGATACCCGAGAAATAGTGTAGGCTCGGATACTTGGCGTGGAACTATTGGTGCCATGCTTATAGTGAAATCAACCCCGTTACGATATAGCGCGCTAACAGCTATTGCTGAGGCCAAAAGAGCATCAAGTGATGGAAAAACGACTATATCAACGTACCCATATTCCTTTACTGCTGCGCCTATTTGGCTTGCTGCAGGCTTCAGTAGAGCAGCCTCCCTTTCGCTAATAATTTTCTCAAATGCCTGGTCTAGCGACAATCCCCTACCCGCTTAGTCTACAAGCAAGAACAGAGAAAAATCCTACTAGGATAAGCGCCGGTTCTCTTGAACTAGTACACCACGTCTAGGCTATTATTATAAAATATTTAATTGAGTTATTGGAAGGCTTTAATAAAAAGGCCTTGTCTTGTTGTTCTACTTTGCAGCTTCGATGTAGAGGCCTCCGGCTACGAGTAGTTTCGCTCTCTGCGGGTCGTATTCCCAGTCTGGTGGCAGCTTACCTTCTCTCTTGTAGTACTTGACTATTCTCCTTATCTTAGCCTCGAGATCCAGTAAGCCCTTCTTGGCGTGTGTGTCCTTAGGGTGCTCCTCAAGATGTCGTCGCAGATTTACAGCCTTCTGAATGAGTCTGAACAAGTCCTCGGGTACGACCATCTTTATGCCGTGTTCCTCGAGGACTTCTGTTATAGTCTTTCCTAGTATAGGCTTTACCAACGGGATACCAAACTGGTCTCGGAGTATTATGCCTATCATGCTTGGTGGATAACCTTTCTTGGCTAGGTCTACAATTATTTCCTCAATCTCTTCTGGGTCGTATTGAACCCACTTTGGTATAGCTGGGCTAGCTGGCCTAGTTGAGTGAGATCTACCCTTCTTTCTCCTCTTTCCAGCCATTTCTAACACCCCGATGCGAGGCGAGCAGGAGCCAAATTACTTCTTATAGGGCCCCTGCTCCCCCAGGGGCCTTTGAGCTACTACCAGTCGGTGGCACTGAGAGCCTACGGGCTTATAAAAATCGCGAGCCTATGCCTCAAGTACTCCTATGCAATAAGATGGCCGTTCTCATACAGCCATTCGCAGAGCTTTCTCGCACTCTTACCTCTGTGCGAGTACTTGTTTTTCTCAATAGTGTCTAGCTCGGCGAATGTTCTATCAGAGCCCTCGGGCACGAATATTGGGTCAAAACCGAATCCTTTTTCTCCGCGTGGCTGTGTTGAGATAGTTCCTCTAGCCTCTCCTTCAAATACCTCTACACCATTCTCGTGGGCAAGAGCTATTACTGAGATAAATCTCGCACGTCTATCGACGACTCCGTTTAAAAGCTTAAGGATGCCGCTTATGCCAATAGTTTTGAATACGTACGCAGAATAGGGGCCCGGAAACCCCCTAAGGGCGTCAATAAATAGACCAGCGTCCTCAACGATAACGGGCCTGTGTATGATATTGAATGCTGTTGATGCAGCAAATATCGCTATCTCCTTAAGGCTATTACTCTGAACTTCTATCTTCGGCGCGTCAACGGGTGCGACGCTGTACCCGCATTCTCTTAGTACACTGTTTATTTCTTCGACTTTGTGCATATTTCTGGTAGCTATTGCTATTATGCGTTCCCCCATAGTGTCCTCCTCTCTGCCTTGTATCTTCCCATCAATCTGATCTCATTAACGATGCTGAGTACTTTAGATGTTTTCTCGGAGCCACGTACGCTTTTATAACCTTCTATAAGAATCTGGAATAAGTCGTCGGCGTGCTCGGGGTGTGTTGATTCGAGACTTCGAAGAAATAGGTGAACGTCAATTGCATTTTCCCTCTCGGTGCTATGAAGCGAGGATAAGCCGAAGTCTATCAAATAGACGTCGTCACCTACTAATACGTTGCTTGTAGTTAGGTCTCCATGGCTTATGCCGCTCTCGTGTAATATTGCTATATATTCTCCTAGCTTTCTTACTGCTTCAAATCCTTTTTCATCGTTGTCGTCTATTAGCTTACTGAGGCTCGGGTAAGGCAGATACTCCATGACTATGACCGCTTCTATGGGATCCACGAAGTAGAGTGCTGGCGCCGGAACTCCGAGCTCGAGCGCCTCCTTGATCGCTCGAGCCTCGGTTACGGTTCTTCTACGTCTCAAGAGCGTATCTATCTTGGAATGACGGTAATTCTTTGGAATTCTATGCTTTAGTAGTGCTTTTTTCCCGAACCAGTCTATGAGGTAAAGGTAGGCTTCCGCGCCCCTGTAAATAGGCTTAATGCTGCTAACCCCTAGCGCCATGGTATCTCAACCTCGTCTGGCCGCCAACGCTGCCTAACAACCGATTCCTCTATGGGCACCGTTACACCTGCAAGATAGTTTAGTAACCCAACCCATGCTATCATAGCACCATTATCTCCCGCTAAGGGGGTAGGCGGCCAACCAGCTTCTGCCCCGTGATAGGCAGTCATCGCTTTGATTTTTTCTCTTAGTATAGGGCTAGCAGCCACACCACCCGTCAATAATACGCTTGATTTCCGGGTATGCGCAAGACCCCTCTCGGCAACCTCTGTAGCTGCACTATACGCTATTTCCCTCAGTCCTAGACACACTGATGCCTTTTCCTGAGCCGTTTTCGCTTTATTCCATGCCCGTAGCGCTGCGGTCAATAGGCCGGAGAACGAGACATCCATACCCTTTACAACGTAAGGCAAGTCTGCCGGCTCATGGGCTCCTACAGCGCATCTGTCAACGACATGCATTCCTTCAACAACGTATGGAGGAGCTAGACCAGCATCACGGGCAAACGTATCAAGAAGATTGCCGAGAGCAATGTCTATAGTCTCGCCGAAAACACGGTATCTCTTCTTAGCAAATGCCGCAACCATTGTGTTGCCTCCCGAGACGTAGAGGACGAGGGGGTCGTGAAAACCGGTGTAGAGGCGGCCTATCTCTATATGGGCTACTGCGTGGTTTACCGGTACGAGGGACTTCGAGTAGTATGCTGCTAGTCCTCTAGCTATGGTAGCACCTATTCTTAGAGCCGGGCCTAGTCCAGGGCCAAGAGCTACTGCTATTGCATCAACATCTTTGATACTGACTCCTGCACTGCGAAGTGCTTCGGCTAAGACATGAGGAGCTACACGTGCATGGTGGCTCGCCGCTTCTCTAGGATGAATGCCCCCCTCTTTGGGGCGATACGTGTCGCGTACACTTGAAAGAATATAGGGTTCGTGAGTAGAGGCTATGCCTACGCCAAACGTGTGTGCAGTTGACTCTATGCCGAGAACTATTGCATCCTTCTCCCATTCGAGACGAGGATAAAGCTTACGAGGATCACCTCTTGGCTTCCCTAACGAACTCGGTGTGTCCACATTTACCACAGTGCCACCTCGGGACGGGATACTTGTGGAACGCCATGAAGCTTCCGCATCGTGGGCATATCTTGTTCTTCCTCTTTATGGTTCCCGTGTTGTAATCGTACTCGTAGAGGCGATGGACGTATAGTTTAAGTCCCTCCTTTGCCATTGCTTCTTCACCACCCAGGCGATTTTCTTGTCTCAATCACCTTTATAGGGGTTATTCCTCCATTTCCTCTGGGAGCTTGTTGCGTTCTATAATGTATTTTGGCTCGAATTGCAGCGCTCTTTCCACGTCGTCATACACGTGTACTTCGATGCGGCTAATGCCTACTCCGTACTCTGACTTAACGCTTCTGATATAGACGCGCTTAAAGTCAACATTCAGCGCCTTGGCGAACTGTGTTCTAAGTTTCATGCGGCTTGGTGTTGGCTTTCCAACATGTATTATAGTTGCATCAATTTCTCTTCTCTTGATAAGCGGGTTATACCAGTCCTTAGTAACATATACCTCGTAGCCTTCACCTAGGTCTACTTCAAGCTTCTTAGACCCCTTTGGTATAAACATCTCGATTACTTCACGCGGTATTTGCTGTGACACTTGCAGGCACCCCGCCGTGCAGTCTATAGTGTTCTCCCGCAGAGCGTGTTTGCCCCTGCGGGTTTATTCCTTTTTACCCTTAGCTGGGCAGGGAAGAAAGAATCGCAACAGATTGGCGGCTGAACGTTTATGCTCGTAGTCAACCTTAATCAGAACAGCTGCCAGTCCTGGCATCCCGTAAACAATGTATGCACCTATTGGTGCATAGAGCGCTGCAGGCAGGGCCAAGAGGTCCTCCTCACCTATTACGCGGATAGACGTGTTTCCTTCCCTTAGCGCCTCCTCTATAGCCTTGAGCGCACCAAGCGTCAATGTTGAGCGCGGATTCTCTACAGCAACTTCTCTATGGCTCGCTATCTTTGGGCAACTCCTCTTCTGGCGGCGTTCTACACAGTCATAGATTGCTACCCAGGGCGTTATCCCGCTGACGAGAAGCTGCTGAGTAACATGATCACCTACACTTATGACCCGCTTATAGCGCAGCTTATCTCTAGCCAAAAGTATGCTTCCTACCAGCTTAGCGCGGGGAGGGGTTGATGAGAGATACGCCCTCATACTGGCTGGAAGACATAGATCTGTCGGGAAAAACAAGCTAACATAGCTCACGGCTGCTCGGTTCCTCAGCATTATCTTACCTTAATCGCATACCTACCAGGCTTTTCGAGCCCAAGGGTTTTCGCTATCTTCGACTTCTCGGGATCAATAATTATTACCGCGCCTTCCCAATCATCAGAAAGATCCGTTGAGCCGCATACTGGGCAGCGTGTAGCCTCACGTGGCACTAAGCTTTTACACTTCCTACATGCCTTGAATGGTGGAAGACGGGCTCTTCGGACACTCATATCCAAACACCTTCTACATAATTAAACAGAGCAGTATTCACTATGAGCTTTTCCTATAGCTTTGAACTGATAAGGTTGTTATGACTGCTCTTCTTCCTTTTTCTTGCCCTGTTTATACCATTCAGGGCGGCCGAGATATGGTTGTCTTAACGTTAGTTGTACTCTTGGCCTCAAAGTAGGCTCTGTAGGCATTGATACGGATACTACTCGCGCTCTCACAACATTCCCGACTTCTATGATTTTTCTCGTCTTCTCGCCTATCATCGCCCTACGCTGCTGGTCAAATATAACGTGGTCGTCCATTAGCTGGGTTATATGTGCAAACCCTTCTATCGGGCCTAGGTTAACCCAGATACCGTATTGCTGTGCATTGACAACAACTCCTTCAACGACTTCCTTGACACGAGGCTTAAATGCGAGGACGCTATACTCCGAGTCATGATATGTTGCACCATCGCCTGGAAGTATGCGTCCATTAGGATCAACATTTACATCGAAAATAGCAACTATGATCCCCATATCTGGGTGGACAAAGCCAACGTACCTTTCCGTTAACACCCGTAGCGCTGCTTCCTCGAGAGGTGCTCCAAAGAGGCTTGGTGGAATCCTTACAACGTCCTTAACCCGGTAAACGACGTACAATTTGTCACCCTCGCCGCCATTTCCGAGACATACCGCTTAGGAAGTGCCGCTATGCGTACAAGGGGTACAGGAAGTATTAATAGATAGATGCTAGGCTTAACAGCTCCCACTAATAAATGCATTCATGCCTCGAGCATTAGGCCGTGTCGTGACTTCCTATAGTAAATGTTTGGAAGGCCTAGCTCGCGCAGCCTCCTCCTAAGCTCATTATCCGCCGTCACAACCACAGCATCTTTCAACGCTCTTGCAAGCTCTATTATTGCATCGTCAGCACTCTGCCCTACGTCTACTATCTTACAGCCCTTCTTTTCCATTACCTGAAGCGCTAGACGAGCTGCTCTTCGTTGATGCAAGGTCTTATCCTTAGCCGATGCTATTCTTTCAAGCTCCTCGATAACCGGTTTGGGCACAATGCATTCAGGTTTTGAGAGAAGTAGTTCTTCCGCCTCTTCAAAAACTTGCACACCATCGTAGAGAAGCATGAGGGCACTAGTATCTAGTATTATGCGTCTTATTCTCTGACTATACCCCAACCTACGAGCCTCCAACGCCCCATGATTTGCCTCGATATAGCAACTCTCGCACCATCCCATGCCACTACTGGCCTGCGAAGCGCGACTTCCATTTCGTCTTTGCTAAGTTTCGTTATTATTCCAAGAGTTACTGCTGTACCAACTGTAAGCATGACGATTTCCCGCTGCCTCATGGGCGGGACTTTAACCAGCTCCTTAGTACCGACAACTCTTTCGAGCAGCTTGTACTCTATGCGAAGACTATTCATAACCGGAGGAAGGTGACCTGGTCTACCTAGGACGTTTCCTACTAGGTTATCCGCTTTGGTTATTGCGGGGTCAAGCTTTGTTCCAACAGCTACTAGTCCGCCTGGACGTGCCTCGTCGAACTCTAGGTTGCCGAAGCGAAGGCTCACTACCTCTGTTACTACTGGCTCATAGCGGACTCTTCCTCTCTCTTCAACACGTATACCTGGTGCAATTTCTATTTCGTCGCCTACGCGTAGGACTCCTTGAATCAACGATCCGCCGACAACTCCTCCTTTAAGTTCTTCGACCGGTGTACCGGGCTTGTTAACGTCGAAGCTTCTGGCTATGAACATCAGAGGGGGCTTAGAGGGGTCACGCTTAGGAGTTGGGAGGAAGTACTCCATTGCCATGAGAAGGGCATCAATGTTTACGCGGTGTAGCGCACTGACGGGTATTATTGGAGCGTTTTCGGCAAATGTTCCTTTAAGGAACTCTTTTATCTCATTATAGCTCTCCTTAGCTCTTTCCGGTGTAACGACGTCGACTTTGTTCTGAACAACAACTATGTCATGAACACCTACGATATCTAATGCAGCAAAGTGTTCACGGGTCTGAGGCTGAGGACACTTCTCGTTAGCAGCGATGACTAGTAACGCTCCATCCATCAGTGCCGCGCCAGAAAGCATTGTAGCCATCAATATTTCGTGACCTGGTGCATCAACGTATGAGACTTTTCGTAGAAGCTTGGGGACTGTTCCTTCGGGGCAATTCTCGGGGAAAGGCTGATAAGCATCAGGGGGTTCTGCGCCCTCGCAGTACCATATTTCACCCTCGGCGTAGCCGAGCTTTATCGTCATACCTCTCTTCAATTCCTCGCTGTGCTTTGCGGTCCAGACACCAGTCAGTGCTTGAACAAGCGTCGTCTTGCCATGGTCAACGTGGCCAGCAGTACCAATATTCATCTCTGGTTGCCGGCGGCGCTGCGCCTCAATCTCGTCCATATCAAGTCTCGCCACAGAAACCACCCCATACCTTCAAGCTACTAGCCTACCCCTATAAGAGCAAAACTGAGACACTTACAGAAGTGCAGGAAAAACATCGTGTAAAGGAGAACAATGATAAAAACACATGCAAGACCTTCACTCAGCGAGAATATCTAGCAGAGCTACTTCTTTGAATAAACTATTACAGTATTAATTTGGACTGTATCATGCGTTACCGTGTTACCGCGAACAGTCTTTCTTCTGCGTTCTCCCTTCTCTCTGGGATGGAAGCCAGGCGGCCCTGACAATAGTACCTTCTTCTTTACCGGCCCTGGAAGCGTTGGCAGCATCGGAAAACCGCTATTATCGCTTCCTCCACGTATCTCTAGCTGGTAGCCAGGTAGCCCCACAAGTGAGCCGTCAAACTTGTCTCCGATCTTGAGCCCTATCAGCTGGTCCGCTTGGGGACTCGCTATAGTTATTTGCCACGCTTTTGCGCGAAAAGCAACGCCTTCAGCTTCCTCCGCGCCGGTTGCGTCGCCGAGCCATTCGAGGCTTACTCTGACCTCGTCGGGAGGTATGGACTCGTCTTCAACAACTTTACAAGTATGCTTGATTTTTTTCTCCTCTTTGCGTATCCTTATAGTTATAATGCCGTGCTCGGCGTTTAGCTTCTTGACTAGTTCTGGATTGGCCTTACAGATTGGCAGCTTTTTCTGAGACTTCTCTGCATCACCATATTCTATGTTTTCGTCTCCCTTAACCTTTACCTTGATCTCGGGTATATCTGCTCCTGCCTTTGGATCCGAGATTACGACCTTGAACTCAGGCATGACGTACTACCCCCTAGTGGTTCATCCCCGGGCCCTAGTGGGCCCAGCATCCCCTCCCCAAGAGGGAGGGCTCGGGAGGAAGCTTCATTCACTGCCCCTTCTTATACCCTCTCGCTGTAAAGGCGGTAAGGGATATCGAAGCTAGGTTTAATGATCGAGCGTCGCAGAGAAAGAGAGACACTCATTATAGAGGGGCTGTGTGCAAGAAGGTTTAAGGGGGTGTTAGGGTATGAGCGCAGAGAAGCAGAGCGGTAAACGACTAAGACAACCAATTGTTGTTGTCCTCGGCCACGTTGACCACGGTAAGACAACGCTTCTTGACAGAATCCGTGGAACAACTGTTACTGCTAAAGAACCTGGGTTAATAACTCAGCACGTTGGTGCAAGCCTTGTACCTGCAAGCGTTATTGAGAAACTCGCCGAGCCACTGAAAAAGATAATTCCATTCAAGCTGATAATTCCTGGCTTATTGTTCATAGACACGCCTGGCCACGAGGTCTTCACAAATCTTAGGAGAAGAGGGGGCAGCGTAGCAGACTTCGCAATCTTGGTTGTAGATATAAATGAGGGGTTCCAGCAGCAAACTTACGAATCAATAGAGATACTACGCCAAAGAAAGGTGCCCTTCATCGTTGCCGCCAACAAGATAGATAAAATCCCGGGCTGGAAGCCGCATCCGAACGAACCCTTCCTAGTATCGTACCAGAAGCAGGCGCCGCGGGTTCAGGAGGAGCTTGAGAGAAGACTATGGGATAACGTCGTAGCAAAGCTCTACGAGCAAGGATTCCAGGCCGACCGCTTTGATAGGGTAAAAGACTTTACGAGAACAGTGGCAGTGGTACCTGTCTCCGCGAAGACGGGCGAAGGCATTCCGGAGCTGCTGGCTGTTTTAGCAGGTCTTACGCAACGCTATCTACAGCATAGACTACGTTTCGCTGAGGGCCCAGCCAAAGGCGTCATACTAGAGATTAGAGAACAACCAGGCATGGGCACGGCCGCCGATGTAATAATCTACGATGGTGTTCTACGCAGAGGCGACATAATAGTTACTGGTGGGCTCAATGGCCCAGTTATAACACGTGTACGTGCACTGCTGATGCCTAAGCCTCTTCAAGAGATTCGTGTGGCTAAGAGAGAGCTTGAGCCCGTAGAGGAGGTATACGCTGCTGCGGGTGTGAGGATAGTTGCTCCAGGCCTTGAGGAAGCTGTAGCGGGTGCGCCGATACTTGTTGCCCAAGATGAAGAAGAGGCAAAGAAGCTAGCAACGCATGTGATGAAGGAGATAGAATCGCTCAGAATTAAGACCGATAAGGAAGGAGTTGTAGTAAAGGCAGACACGCTTGGAAGCCTTGAAGCCCTGGTAGAAACACTCAGGAGGAGAGGCATACCGATACGATATGCGGACGTAGGCCCTGTTGCAAAGCGCGATGTGATTGAAGCTGTTGCAAGCAAGGAAATTAACAAGTTCTATGCGGTAATACTAGCATTTAACGTGAAGACCCTTCCTGAAGCAGAAGAAGAGGCCAGAAAACACGGCATAAAGATATTCACCAATAACGTGATCTACCGGCTTCTCGAGGACTTCGAGAAATGGTACAAAGAACAAATAGAAGCAGAGAAACGAAAAGAGCTCGAACAGCTAATTAGGCCGGGCAAGATAAGGATAATCCCCGGCTATGTATTTAGGCGCAGCAACCCTGCCATCGTCGGTGTAGAAGTACTTGGAGGTATCATCAAGCCAGGCTACCCATTAATGAGGGAAGACGGTAAACGAATAGGCACAATAATGCAGATACAAGACCGTGGAAAGACCGTGCAAGAAGCACGCGCAGGAATGGCCGTCGCAATCTCGATAAAAGGCCACGTACTCGTCGGAAGGCACATAGATGAAGGAGACGTACTTTATACTGATATACCGGAGAGGCACGCAATACTATGGCTCACAAAGTACAAGAATGAACTAAGTGATGACGAGATGATGGTGCTCAAAGAAATACTAAAGATAAAGAGGAAACAAAACCCGGCATTTGCCATAACGCTCTAGCAAACAACTCATTTTTAAATTATGACTATGTGATTTTACATTACTGTGTCTATTTACAGTTCAGCATCGCAGCTACTTGGTCTCGGTGCAACAATTGCACATGTCACAAGAATTCGAACGACTCGTAGAGTACCTCGAGAACATAGACGAGATCCTGCCTGGGTCAAGATTTGAAGAAGAGCTAGTGGAATACATTGTAAACATCCTGGATAAAATTAGCGACATCGAGTACACTGTGACAAAGATCAAAGTGAGTTCATGGCACGAGAAATCGTCAATAGCTTATTCGGGTAATGAGGTTAGGGCACTGCTCTGGCCCATGTGCAAAACCATAAAAGAACCAATTGAGGCTCCATTAATCACCTTCGAAGAAGCAAGAGCATTAACAAATCTTTCACAATACATTGTCCTAGTAAGAAGGGACATAATTTCCAACTCTCTTAGTCATTATAAGCAAGTATACGCGGAACTCGCTGCTAGAAAACCGCAAGCTATAATTCTTCATTCGCCGAAAACTCTGAGGAGCATTGCTACGGAGCCACCATTCACTATTACAAATATCTGCGCCGGCATAGTGCCCGTACTCTCTACTAACTCGCATCTAGACGGTAAAGTAGGCCGCATAAAGATCAACGTAGATAGCAGAAGAATAGCTAGTACTGGCTATATTATTGAGGCGTGGAGTAAATCGCCAGCCGAAAGACCCTTTATACTTGTAGGGTCAAGCACCGATTTTCTCCGAGGAAACAGCAAGCGTGGGGTAATCAACGCGCTTAAAATATTTCTAAAACTAGTGAAAAATAATGTAAATTCTAGGCTACTCATTGTCTCTGCTAATGCTCTAGGCGATCCACTTCATCCTTCATATCATACCGGGTACGGGGCACGTCTCTACAACATGACTATAAGGAGGATGTTGTTAAATACATATGCTGGACTTGTTATTTGGTTTGAGAACTTCGAGTACTCGGATAAGGTGCAGAGTTTAGCAATACCACCGCTTACCAATATCACTGGACACTCTGCAAGACATGAAGGGGGTTCGCTTTGGAGCAGTGCTGTCTGGTTTCAATTAATAAACGGTATTCCAGCGATAGTTTTCCGAGGCAATGGTAAGAACTTTGATAACAAGCCACATGGTATCGAAAATGTTCTCAACAATGTAAAGAGCCCCGCTTGGTGGCGCTCTTTAGTCGACGAGTGCATGAAGTACTTTTATGAAAGAGCGCTCGTGCTTCCTAGTCTCCCTTTAAGAAACACTGTTTATAAGTTTAAACGTCTCATAGACAAGCTCAACGACTCATTGGATATTATTAAAGGGTTGAGCGTTTGCCGCATGCTGATTAGGAGCGGCTTTAGGCTAATGGATCTCGAAAAGAGGGAGAAACATAGCGTTAGTTATGTCACTTTCCCGCCCCTTGGATGCGTCGATGAGAGGGTTGAGTCATGCTCCGATATAGCTGGCGGGAATGTGTTTAAAGGCCTCAATGTGGCTGGAGATTCTGAGCACCGCGAGCTTATAAGACACTTGGCCTATATAGCATCGTCACGGATAGAGCACGAGCTAGAGAGATATTATTTCTTGGATTTACTCTTTGAAAAGATATCGTAATATAATATCTCGGTTGCAACGCGTTTAGCAACATCCCATTTTATTAGGCCTTGACTATAGTCTACGAGGCGTTTCGCGTACTCTTCACGGGCTGCCTCAATACCCATCTTGAGATATTTTTCAATACCCTTTGCCGGCAACCATATTACTGCATCAAGGTGCAAAGCTGGCATACCTGATATCTCGGATACACGTCTCCATGCTGTAATCGCTTCGTCGCGTAGCCTTTGAAGTATTATCTCTGGCTCGGCAACTATGAGCCCTGAAGTACTTGTTAGAAGCGCAACACGCCTATCAATAGGTAACGGTATTTCCTCGGCGTTTTTAACATTAATTCCGAGTGCTCGATAGGCATAGTAGGCCATTTTTGCGGCAAAGACTATTGTTTTCTCCCAAGGCCTTGCTCCAAGACTTGCCGCTATTCTATTAACGAGCAATCTCAGATCGCGGAACAGTAATGGATTTACAGATATTGATTGAAGAGCCCTTGATGCCTTCTGTATTCTTGAAAGTTTCTGTCTGTGAAGCATGCGGTTGCCTCGGCTGATTGCAAGGAATCTTGAGATAATGATAGAGATGTCGTTATCGCAGCCTTCTGTTGATAGGTAGTTTGCATATTCGAGCCAATAGTTTTCTCCTGGAAGGCTAAGTCGGTAGCTTATGAGCGCGTTAGCTACGACAAGGGCCACTCCACGTGGACCACACTTCTCTATAATTTTCTTTACAGCTGTGTACTGAGGGTCATTAGACTCAATAACGTGTACTGCATCTAGCGGAATGCGACTAAGTGCTTCTCCCACTCGACGTACCCTGTCAGCGTTGATAATACTTGAAAAACTCAATGCACAGTACACCTTGCCAGAAGTCCCCAAGCCCCCTTTTACACGCGAATAGCTAATAACCTTAGAGAGGTAAGCGTTACTAACTGACAGGACCGGTGATGACGAACACCGAGGCGAAAATCCTCGACATGTGCGGGGTCGGCGTCACTGAGGCCCCTAGAAGCCTGCGTCTTGGGCATTATTGCTCTTCTCCGCGGCATAGCTGCTCAATCACGTTTACTGGGTGATGTAGGTTGTCAACACTGATAATAACGCATACGGATTTAGATGGAGTAGCTTCTGCTGCGATATACCTACGGCTCCACGGCGGAGAGCTCGGCGAGGACGTAGATGTAGCATTTACTGAGCCGTATAAATTACATAAGACGTTAAGCAATACTTCCCAAAGGCTACAGCGCATCGCTGTAATGGATTTAGGCCCTAATGCTGACACCTTCAGCGAAATAACTGCTCAATTAAAAAGGCTCGTTTCTAATGGTGTAAGAGTTGAATGGTACGACCATCATCGCTGGCGCGACGAGTGGGTCAAGGAGCTGGCTGGTCTAGGAGTCCACGTACACGTCGATACCTCTACTTGCGCTGCTGGCGTTGTGGCCAAGTACGCGCCGGACGAGCTCGAGTCACAAACAGATGATTTCATTGAGATGCTTGTTCGCGCAACATGCGCGGCTGATCTATGGAAATGGGACGATCCTTGGGCTCCTAAGCTCTATCGCATCGTTGGTAGGTATAGGGGGCCTAAAGGCGATAAGTGGAAAAGGGTTCTTGTCAAAGGTTTTGCAGAAGGAGCAATATGGTGGCCTGATCTAGATGAAGCACTACAAGAATACCTTAACAAGGAGCTCAATGGGTTCAACAAGGCTCTCCGCAATACGGAAGTAGTTGAAATACACGGCTGTAGAATCGTCTTTGTACTGAAGGATCCGGGGCCTCCAAATGCAAGCATTCTTGGCAATAGTCTTCTCTATAGGTTTCAGGGAGACATAGCGGTAATCGTTCGCAAAAGGGGTACCGGAATAAGCCTCAGATCGATAAAGGCTAATGTTCAGAAAGTTGCGTATGAGCTTGGTGGTGGGGGCCACCCACGCGCCGCGGGAGCGCCTCTTAAATTATCCTTGCCTAAAAAGTTGCTCTCCATTTTCTGGCCGAAAGTAAGACTTCATGAAGCCAAGAAGCAGGTTTTAAGCGCCATGGAGAGGCTGGGTGGATGCGGCGCATTGCTGGACTAGACTTAGCTGCAATACATCGACGCCCCACAGGGTTAGCAATACTTGATACAGCCACGCGCTCTATTATTTTCCTTGAAGAGGTTTTTAGCGATGAAGACGTAGTAGACCCGATTATGCACCATAGGGTCGGGCTAGTCGTTGTTGACGCACCGCTTTCTTTTCCTCCACGAGGACGAGGCTTCAGAGACGTTGAGCGAATGGCTATGGCAAAGGGGGCTCGGTTTTTACCACTCACAATGAGGTCAATGATTATGCTCGCCGAGAGAGCTATAAGATTGAAGAGAATGTTGGAGGTAGCTGGCATAATCGTTGTTGAGACTCATCCTTCGAGTTCTTTAAAAATAAGCGGTTGTTCGTTTAGCCAGCTTCTTGAAGAACTTAATGTATCTCTACCTCGTAGACCCAGAAGCAGACACGAAGAAGATGCTATAATTGCTGCCCTCACTGGTCTCTGCGTTCTTGAAGACTGTGCGGAGTTATTTGAAACAGGTCATGATAGACTAGTACTATTGAAGCAAATTTGCAAACACTAATATTAACGCGTGTTACATAAGTCGCTGGGTTACTACAATACCCTAGATGACACAAACGGAAGCACTTATATCCCTCATTCGTGTCAAGAATATCACGGTGAAAACCGTGGCCAAGATACGCGTCTGGATAGACCGAGACCAGTGCATTGCAGACATGGTATGTGTAAGCCTCTGCCCAGACGTCTTCGAGATGAGCGAAGAGGATGGAAAGAGCCAAATAGTTGCCAAGTGGAGGACTGATCCAAACAACCCCGCAGAAGGTGTCGTCCCAGAGGATCTGAAGGACTGTGTACAGTCAGCAGTAGAGAGCTGCCCCGTCTCCATAATCCACATGGAAGAAATACAAGAGTAACCCTATTAACATTAAACTGCATTTTAATTCAGAAAATCGCGCCTCTTTTTCCAAACAATTCCTTATCACTTCCCAGCAGGAGACTTTCCACGGGGATCTTGTCCTTTATCTGCACTAGACGGCTTCCACGGAGTATTGAATATCGCATAAATTTCTCTAGCCCTAATCTCGCCTATACCTTCGACCTTCATAAGCTCGTTTATGCTTGCATTCGCTATTCTCCTCAATGTTCCAAAATGCATTAGTAATCTCCTTGCAAGAATAGGGCCTACAATGCCCTCAGCAACGTATAAGATTCTATCGTTTAGAGACATCGGTTTCTTTTCAACACGTAAGCGAAGTATGCGCTTCTCCTCTGTTTTTCCAAGACTCTTTGCTTTTGCTGCTATCCATGCTGCTGTCGCATCCTTATTGTTGGTAGGTATAACCGGTATACCCCAGTCAAGAACGAGCTCGTCAATTATTCTAAGCACTGCAGTCAGATTCCACTTGGTCTTCTTCTCTATTAGGCCAAGCCATCCTTCAAGAACAATTACGGGCCTTACACCATCGTGGCGAGCCGCTTCGCTGAGCCGCTTTGCCTGGTCCCATATCCTGTTATCCCTTATACTATTGGCTAGGTCAAGTACTGTTTTCCGCTCAACAAGTAATGCCTTGGACGGATCGGGTGCTAGTATATAGTAATCACCAGCTTGTAGCTCCATCACTGCAACCTTGACTCCTTTCTGCTTAATCTTTTCCACGATATCTTTGTTCTTGGATGCCTCTCGGCTATCAACGATAACATCTACTGGCGCAAGGAGCTTCTCAGACACTATTGGCATAAGTGTCCCCGTTTATGTTCACAAGCATGTTACCTAGTATTGGTTACGTTGTGTACAACGCTACTATTTTGCAACATAAATAATATGAAGGGAGGAACTAAGAACAAAGTGTTCCTAATAAAAAGGCTTACTTTTGGTGCTTCTTTTGCTCGAGGCACTTCTTTATCATATTTCTAAGCACGTAGTGTAGTATACCGCTATGCTTGTAATACTCTACTTCTACCCAGTTGTCGAGGCGGGCAACTACCTCGAATTCTATCTTAGTTCCATCCGGTCTGCGCGCTATTACTTTTAGCTTCTTGCGTGGCTCGAGGCCCTCACTTATCCCTATAATGTCGTAGACCTCGTCTCCCCTTAGGCCGAGCGTCTTCGCATTCTGGCCTGGCATGAATTGAAGAGGCAGTATCCCCATGCCTACCAAGTTGCTTCGATGTATGCGCTCAAAGCTCTCCGCTATTACGGCTTTGACTCCTAAGAGGTATGGGCCCTTTGCTGCCCAGTCACGGCTGCTTCCGGCACCATAGCGCTTGCCGGCTATCACTATTAGCGGTATTCCTTGCTCTTTATACCTCATTGCCGCATCATATACGGTCATTATTTCTCCTGTGGGCCAGTAAATCGTGTATCCTCCTTCTCGGTCTACTAGCAGGTTCTTTATCCTCGGGTTTGCGAATGTTCCTCTCATCATGACTTCGTGATTGCCTCTTCTTGCGCCATATGTTCCGAATTCGGATGGCTTTACACCATGCTCTATTAGGTATTTGCCAGCAGGGCTGTCCGGAGGAATCGGCCCGGCTGGTGAAATATGGTCCGTTGTTACCTTGTCGCCAAGCATTACTAGGACTCTTGCGCCTATTATGTCGCTAGGCTTTGGAGGCTCGAGGGTGAAGCCTTCGAAGAATGGTGGTTTCTGTATGAATGTTGAAGATGGGTCCCATGCGTAGAGATCGCCACTTGGAGCCTCTAGCTTCTCCCACTGCTCCGTGCCCTTGTATATGTCCTTGTAGATTTTCTTGTAGAGGTCCGGGCTCACGTATTCTCTTATCATTTTCTTAATCTCTGATGTGCTTGGCCATATATCTTTCAAGTATACGGGCTCGCCGTTTGGATCATAGTCTATGGGCTCTGTCTCGGGGTCCCAGTCTATGGTTCCCTTTAGAGCGTAGGCTACAACGAGCATTGGGGACGCTAGGTAGTTACCCCGTGTTAGTGGGTGGACTCTTCCAAGGAAGTTGCGATTACCGCTCAGCACTGATGTAGCGAAGAGGCCTTGCTCGCGAATGGCCTTCTCCACTTGGGGTATTAGTGGGCCGCTATTGCCTATGCATGTCATGCAGCCGAAACCTACGACGTGGAAGCCTAGTGCCTCAAGGTATTGGCTTAGGCCGGTCTGGCGCAGGTACTCGACGACTACGCGGCTACCGGGTGAAAGGCTTGTCTTCACCCATGGTTTTCTCGTTAGTCCTCTTTCGACGGCTTTTTTCGCGACAAGTCCTGCGCCTATCATTACGTGCGGGTTTGACGTGTTAGTACAGCTTGTTATGGCTGCTATAGCGACTGCTCCGTGTGGTACCTCGTACTCTTCTCCGTCAAAGCTTATCTTGACGCCCTTCTCTGGCACATTAAGGCCTTTCTTCTTTGCCTCTTCGAAGTACTTTGCAAGAACTTCTCTGAAGCGTTTCTTGGCCTCTTTTAGACTTACCCGCTCGTCCGGGTGAGCTGGGCCGGCTATGGAGGGCTCAACGCTTGATAGGTCGAACTCTAGCTTGATGCTATACTCTGGCTCCGGTTCATTATCTGTGTAAAAGAGGTGTTGAAGTCTTGTATACCATTCCACAAAGCGCACATGCTCCGGGTCGCGTCCTGTGAGGCGGAGGAAAGCAAGCGTCTCCTCGTCTACTGGGAAGAATCCGGTAGTGCTGCCGTACTCGGGCGCCATGTTCGCTATAGTTGCTCTGTCGAATGCGAGCAGGTACTTAAGGCCGGGCCCATAGAATTCTACAAAGCGGCCTACGGTTTCAACGTTCTTTCGTAGGAACTCGGTGATAGCGAGCACTATGTCTGTTGGAGTTACTCCTTCACGTGGCTCGCCTACTAGTTTGACACCTATAACCTCGGGCAGTATCATGTAGTATGGCTGTCCCAGCATGACAGCTTCAACTTCTATACCGCCAGCGCCCCAGCCGAGAACGCCGATTCCATTTATCATGGTAGTATGAGAATCGGCTCCTATAACGCTGTCTGGATATGCTATTGTTTCGCCATTGATCTTCTTCGTCATTACGACCTTTGCGAGATACTCAATGTTTACTTGGTGGATTATGCCTTTACCTGGCGGTACTACCTTGAGGTTTCCGAAAGCCTGCTGAGCCCATTTTAGGAGGCGGTAGCGTTCCTTATACCTCTTGAACTCGAGCTCCATGTTCCTATAGAGCGCATATGAAGTACCAAAGTAATCAACACTGATACTATGATCAATAATGAGGTGGGCCGGTATGTGAGTATCAATTATCCTCGGATTGCAGCCAAACTCTGCAGCCACGTCTCTCATCGCAGCCAGGTCTACGACGGCAGGTACACCAGTATAGTCTTGAAGTATTGCTCTTGAGGGCATAAAGGGAATTACCTTATCGCCCGCTCCTTGAGGCCAAGAAGCAACTGTTCTAACATCCTCCTCTGTGACGGTTTTTCCATCATAGTTTCGGGCAACATTCTCAAGCAAAATCCTGATAGTATACGGAAGCCGTGATATTTTCGTTAATCCAGCCTCCTCAAGTCTATCAAGCCGATAAACGGCAACCTTTCCGATAGGCGATTCAAGGATCTCTTTAGCAATAATGTCGCTCTTTGACAAAAGAACAGCACCTCATTAAAACGCTCTCTTCACGTAGAGGTGTAATATTAATGGGGTTTATCAAAGTAGTCTCGTCTAAGCGCTACAATCATTCTACTGTAGGCGGGGTAACAATACTATTAACTTCCAGTATGCAAATAATAGAATCGAGACAATAATTGAGGGAGATTATTTTTGGGCGAATACGATTCTATCGAAAAATTTGAGCCACGATTTGAGAAAGTCAAGCCACCAGAGGAAGGAGAACGAATAAAAATAGTAGATGGAAGGCTAGTTATCCCCGATAAGCCGATAGTTGCCTACATTGAGGGTGACGGAATAGGCCCAGAGATAGTAACAGCCGCGCGAAAGGTGATCGATGCAGCCGTTGAGAAGGCTTATGGCGGTAAAAGGAAAATAGTTTGGTGGGAACTCTACGCTGGTCATAAAGCCATGAAGATCTACGGTGAACTTCTTCCGCAAGATACGTTAAACGGTATTAGATATGCACTCGTTGCCCTCAAGGGCCCCCTTGAGACACCGGTTGGAGGAGGCTATAGAAGCCTAAACGTGGCTATAAGGCAGGCGCTTGATCTTTACGCTAATATTAGGCCAGTCTATTATTTCGGTCAACCAGCGCCACACTGCTATGCAGAACACGACAACTTTGTCATATTTCGTGAAAACACCGAGGACCTTTACGCGGGGATAGAGTGGCCTGCTGACAGCCCAGAGGCTAAGAAGCTACGCGAGTTTCTCAAGAAGGAGTTCGGTATTGTTCTTCGAGAAGACGCTGGAATAGGTATAAAGCCTATCTCAAAATTTGCTACCCAGCGCTTAATGAGAAAGGCACTAAGATGGGCGATAGAGAATGGTAACAAAATAGTAACCATAATGCATAAAGGAAACATAATGAAGTACACGGAAGGCGCCTTTAGGCAATGGGCCTACGAGGTCGCTGTTACAGAGTTCCGTGACTACGTTATAACAGAGGACGAACTCTATACTAAATACGAGGGTAAACTCCCCGAAGGAAAAATATTAGTGAATGATAGGATAGCTGACAATATGCTCCAACAGATAATTACGCGGCCGTGGGACTACGAGGTAATAGTTGCACCAAACGTTAATGGAGACTACATAAGTGACGAGGCAAATGCCCTTGTCGGAGGAATAGGGATGGCTGCCGGCATGAATTCGGGAGATTTCATCTCGGTAGCTGAGCCTGTTCACGGGACTGCACCCAAGTATGCGGGCAAAGATCTGGCTAATCCAACAGCAGAGATACTCAGTGGTACACTGCTTCTAAAACATGTGCTGGGATGGAAAGAAGCCGCTGACTTAATACACAACGCGATAAAGAGAGCTATTAAGGAAAAGAAAGTTACGCAGGACCTAGCAAGGCATATGCCCGGTGTTAAACCGCTACGTACAAGCGAGTACACAGAAGTCCTAATAAACTACATAAAGGAAGAAAAATAATTTTTTCCATATTTTGGAAAAATTACCTCTTACATCTTTCTTCTAGAGGCTTATAAGTCAAGCCCCGTGGTCCGTCGTAGTCCTCCTTTGGCCTGATAATCTTGTTATTGCTTACTTGCTCGATGTAGTGAGCAGTCCAGCCAACTACCCTGCCTATCGCGAATATTGGTGTATAGAATTCCTTGGGTATCTTTAGGAGATAGTATAGTGCACCAGTGTACAGATCAATGTTGCTCGGTATCCTCTTTAGCTCCCACATAGTTTTCTCTAGCTCGTTTATCATATCGAGGAATTTCTTGGCCTCGCCGCTTGTCTCTGCAAGCTTTTCGAGCCATTCTCTTAAGACATCAGTTCTCGGATCATGAAGCTTATAGACACGGTGCCCGAATCCCATTATCTTCTCGTGTCGTTTTAGCTTCTCCTCAACATACCATCTAACGTTTTCAGGTGATCCTATTTCTAGCAACATTTCGATTGCTTTCTGGTTCGCCCCTCCGTGAAGCGGGCCTTTTAGTGCTCCTATTGCTCCTGCTATAGCTGAATACATGTCGCTAAGCGTTGAGGCTATAACTCTTGTAGTAAAGGTTGAAGCGTTGAAGCCGTGATCCATATAGAGTACGAGGCTTGATTCAAAGGCCCTTGCCTCGGTATCAGTAGGCATGTTGCCTCCACGTATCATTCGAAGCACGTCTTTAGCGTGGTTTAGTGATCTATCGGGTTCAATTAGGCGGCCATAGCGTGAGAGGTGCCACCCATTTATAAATAAGAGTGGAAGCTTTGCGATGATACGTATTGCTCTATCATAGAGCTTATCAATGCTTAAGTCTCCTTCATCAGGGTCATACATGCCTAGAAGTAGGAGACCGTAGGAGCCATAGAACATGGGGTGGGCGAAGGGAGGGATTTGCTTAAGTGCGTCTATTACCTTTACGGGTAGCCATCTTTCGGAGTTAAGTTTCTTACTAAACTCTTTGAGCTCGTCTTCACACGGAAGCCTGCCGAATAGGACCAGGTAAGCAGCTTCTTCGAAGCTCGCATGCTTGCCTAGATCATCTATTCTGTAACCACGGATTATTGTTATCTGGCCCTTAGGGTCAACATATGATATCTTGGTTGTATCGACTATTACGTTTACACAGCCCTTGGGTATCCTAATGTACTGTGGTTCTGCCTTTGTTTCCTTTGTTTCTTTCTTAGCCTCGGTTTTCTGCCCACACATTATGACCAGCCTGTAACTCTCCACGTTTCATATAATTGCTACGCCTATTAATTAGTGTTAGTATCCCACTACAAAACTACTATCTTTGCGATATAATCATACCTTTCAAATATAATGATTATTTCCTTGATTCTAAAGCTGAGCTGTTGATTAGTGAACAAAAGATGCGGGAGAAGTAGTGGTGGGCCCGCCGGGATTTGAACCCGGGACCACGGGGTCCCGAGTCGGGCTCGGCCCCATGTGCGGGAGCCGGGTACCCCGCATCCTACCAAGCTAGACGACGGGCCCGCCTAAGCTCCTCCCAACCGTATCGAAGTACTCTGTACTTTTATCTCGGGTTATTTTTCTTTATCGAAGCATGGGAGACAGTACGCTTTTAGAGGCACCCAGTACACGCTGAGGCATCGGGGATAACGCTATGCCCGTTGAGCTAAAGAGCGAGGACGAATTTCTAAAGGTAGTTGAACGTGCTAGGGAGTGCAGAGTCAAGCTAGGCTATCGGCGAGTCGAGACAGAGGAGGGGCGCAAGAGGATTAAGGTATTGAAGGTTAAGGCTAGGACGCCTAGATACCTATACACGCTAGTGTTTGAAGACATTGATAAGGGAATAGATTTCGTTAAGCAGCTTAAGGATAAGTGTGGAAGCTTAGTAGTTCTTGACAAGGAGATCGAGGATAAGCTAGGGTGACAACGAGTACGCTTCGCCCTTTTTCAGTACTTCTTAATTGATAGCCAAAGACCAACATGATTCTACCTTATATTTTCGCTTAAGGTACGTAAAATAATACGAGACTATTACCCTACCTTTTACTTGGTGAGGCCTTAAATGCTTCTCATGAGGGCAATTATTCTAAATGACAACGTTGGTGCTCCTGGGCTTCTTAATGAGTGGGGATGGAGCCTATACATAGAGGCAAATGGGAGACGAGTTCTCTTTGATGCCGACACGAGCCCTGAGGTAATTAGTTACAATGCAAAAAGACTTGGTGTTGATTTCTCGTTCCTGGATTTCGGGTTCCTTAGTCATCATCACGGAGACCATTATGGCGGTTTCTCTGCTGTCGCGAAAGCAAAGCCTGGGTTGCCGGTCTATGCACCGCCCGGTGAAACATCTTGGGCCCATGGATTACCTCTAGCATTGAAGATAGTCAGGGAACCAGGAGAGATAGCTCCAGGTTTCTATTCATCAGGGCCTCTCGAAGCATGGACCAGCTTCTATGAGCAAGCTCTCGGCATAAGTCTCGGCGACAGATTAGTAGTTATTGTTGGCTGCAGTCATCCCGGAGTCGATACTCTTGCAGAAAAGCTATACAGCTTGACTGGTTTACCAATCTTAATGGTCATTGGCGGTTTCCATGAGCCAGAGACCTGGAGACTCGATAAGTTAGCTGACTTGGCCGACTACATTTGTCCCGCGCATTGCAGCGGCTCTAGGGCAAAGCACTATGTTGCAACACGTTACCCGGAGAAATTCTGTAATGTTAAAACGGGATCAACAATAACTATAACCAGCGATTACAAGATCATTATCAGAAATTACGAATAAGAGTATAGAATAGTGCCTTCGCCCTAAGGAGTTACAGAAGCCGAGGACGAATTGAAGGCCCGCAGTAGCGTGTTTGGAGCCGCCGCCGGGATTTGAACCCGGGACCTCCGCCTTACCAGGGCGGCGCTCCAACCAGGCTGAGCTACGGCGGCCTCCGTGGGAGAACATAGCTATTAGTTAACGCTGTTAAGTTTTTTGCGGTTAAATTGTAAAGCTATCCACGATTCACTAGCGTTATCGCTATTGTAGCTAAGATCGCTGCCAAGAGATGCCTAATGGTTGGTTTTTCTTCAACCCTTTTCCCTAAAACATGGACAAACAATACTGTATGTAGGGGAAATAGCCCTATTAGTACCACTACTTTTGCGACACTAAGCCCTGTTAATGAATAATAACGTGATAATTGAGCAAGAGCTACACATACTGCTGCCATTATCATGTATGCATGTTCTTTTCCAAGCCCTGCAAGTTTTCCATACTCACGGCGTCTATGGACAAGTATTGCTGCAAAGGGTATTGCTACTGTGTATGAGATAGCTGTACCTTCAAACGGGTCACCGCCGTTATAGGCTGCATACCTTACTAGTAGAGTTGATGAGGCAAAGACGAGGCTCGCAGAAATCCCTGCCAGCACACCTTTTGTATGATGTAGTCCCTGGAAAGGATTCCCGCTTGGCTTTGAAGATGCTAGGTAGATTGCGGCCATGAAGAGCACTAGCCCTATAAGCTGAAGGGTTGACAGAGCTTCGCCTAGGAAGGGCCATGCAAGAAGAGCAGAGATTGCCGTAACGGGGCTAGTTACAATTGTCGCTGTAGCGGCACCGAGGGCTGCTACAGCCATGTAAAAGAGCAGCCGTCCCAGAACAAAGTTAAGTAATCCCGCAATAACGTAGGCTAGAATAGCGCTACTCGCCAGTGACTCTACTCCGCGAATTAGCACAGCTAACCAGAGTAAAGGCGTTCCAACAAGAAGACTTATGAGGAGATTTACATGTGGACTAAGCGTCCTTGAAGCCGCCCTTACAAGGCCATCGCTGATGCCAAAGAGTAGGCCGGAGAGAAATGCGACTGCGTAGTATTTTTCGAGCAATACTCTTTTGCCCCACGGGCACAGGGTTCCCATGTGGAGATAAGATTTCTCCGGCAAGTGCTACGAATGCGCAGTACAAGAACCAGAGAAAGCTGCTCACAGCTTTTTAGCAGGATTAGGACTAGGCAAGGTGTCAACAAATGCTCGGCAGGGAAACATTAAAGGTTATTGAGGAGAGGCTTGGTTACCCAGTAGAAGTTATAGAGGAGGGTAGTGTCCATGTCATTGTTCCTAGGCGTGATGCCTATCGGAGGCCAGACGGTGTCTATGAGCCTGCCTGGGCTCCGGTCTTCTATAATCCAAGAATGGCGTTGAACCGTGACCTCTCGATTCTATTCCTTCGCGCCTATAGGCAGCTAAGGGGGCTAGAGAATGTAGTAGTTTTTGAGCCGCTTGCTGGCAGCGGTGTTCGCGCATTACGCTATGCTGTTGAGGCTGATGCTACTGTGTATGCTGCTGATCTGAGCCCTGCGGCTGTGAGGTTAGCATCGTTAAACGCTATGATGAACGATGCCAGCGAACGAGTATGGTTCTTCTTGAGCGATGCTAACGAGTTTATGGCGAAACTCGCGAGGCGGGGCACTAGACCAGTCTTAGTAGATATTGATCCCTTTGGCTCGCCTCTGCCCTTTCTAGACATTGCTATAGAGTCCTTAGGCACGCGCGGAGTTATAGCAGCAACCGCGACAGATACCGCTCCTTTGTCGGGCACTCATCCTAGGGCTTTGCGCAGAAAGTATGACGTTGTTCCCGGTAGGACTGCCTGGGAAAAGGAGCAAGCTGTTAGAATACTTGCTGGCTATATAATTAGAAGGGCTGCTGCTCACGAGTATGGTGCACGTATACTGCTAGCTTATTATACGGACTACTATGTGAGGGTTTTCGCCGAGCTCCAAAAGGGTGCAAGAAGAGCCGATGAATCCCTGGAAAGGCTTAGCTATGGCGTATATTGCCCGATTTGCAACTATACGGGCTACGTCGATGAGATTAGTAAACGATGTCCTAATTGCGGCGCACCTGCTATAATTGTTGGGCCTCTCTACAAGGGGCCTCTATGTGAACGTGAAATCGTGGAACTAATGCTTCGCGAATCTGAAGGCGCCAAGCTTGCTGAGAAGAGAAGGGTAGAAAAGCTTCTTACAATGCTCCTGGATGAGTGCAGCATAGAGAAGCCATACTATAGGCTTGACAAGATATGCAGTATGTTGCATTACAGCATGCCGAAGCCAGTAGAGGTTGTTGAAGCACTGCGTAGAAAAGGCTTCCAAGCTGCACGTACACATTTCGATCCTCGTGGCTTTAAGACAAATGCTCCACATAATGAGGTTGTAGACACGGTTCTAGAGATAGCTGTGCAGAGACAGACGCGAGAATAATAATTTTATACAATAATAATTTACACTATATCCTAAGATCTATGCAAGCTTTTATGAGGGATAGGCCTTTGTTTATTACTCTGAAAGAAGCATGCGGAACCTGTTTATTTTCGAGTTAAGCCATGCGGCTAGAATAGGGCATGTAGATGGATCATAGAATCCGCCATTGTGGCACTTATCTATGTTTTTGCAAGTGAAACACGGTACCTCCAAAGCACTACCTATCTTCACGCTTATCTTTGGCCGCTTCTTGACCTGTTTTGCTAAGAATAGCTTGTATGTACGTCTGCCGTTATGAACTGTTGGTTCACGTACTATTAGCCCTTTTTTAAGCAAGCGAAGTGCTAATCGTGAACCTTCACGACTATCTAGGCCCAGCAGCTTCCAGAGCTCATGCTGGTATATGCCTTCGTCTCCACGTTCCTTTATTAGTTCGAGAGCCTTAGCTTCGATTTCTTCAAGATTTGTTCTACGCGACCCTCCGACCGGCGAATCTATTATAGCTGACAAGGTTCTCCATCACCGCCTTTCTACGGACATTTTATTCTAGCTCCCGTATATCTCGCGCTTGGAGTGGACGCTAGTATACGGGGAAGCTAATCCGTTCTATTATAGTATTCTTGCTGCCACCCTATAACTCTATCTGGTTTTAAAACAGTACTAAATTCAAAACATCGCAGAGCTGTGGGTACAATACTCCTCGAATTTAGGTTTATGACGTTAGCGTGAAAAAGCTATAAGCGTACTTCAATGTAGAAGTTATCAACTATGTCTCTGTACCGGTTACGAATTGTTGCGTCAGTTACGTTAATTGTACGTGCTACTGCTAGCTGGTTTCTCTTCTGATCAAGGAGTATTGAGGCAAGGTATACTGATGCTGCTGCAAGCGCCTCTGGTGGCTTTCCCTGAGCGAGGCCTGTGCTTACTAATAGGGTTGCAAACCTCATTGCAAGGGTTTCGACTTCGCCGCTGACATTGAGTTTTGATGCTATCCTCGACACAAACATCTGTGGACGTGGAGGCGCTGCTGGTCGTACTCGGAGCTTCGTTACTATACGTCTATACGCCCTCCAAACATCTTGTTCGTTTACTCCAAGCACTTCTGCAGTATCTCTCATGGTTAGTGGATGCTTCTCTATTCTCGCAGCAATAACAGCTGCAGCAGCAATGTATTCAGAGATATTGTTTTTGCGCAAAATGCCCGTATTGTAGAGCTGTCTCAGTATTCTAGCCATAGTCTCAGAGACGCGGCTTGGTAGGCGGAGCTTACTTGCTGCACGGTTTGCTTCTTGCAATATGCTTATTAGTTTTTTCTGGCCGTGGCTACGCAAGTTAGCTTGCAACGCAACGAGCTTTCTAGCTCTCAGCTCGGTACGCTTTGCATATATGTATGTTGTTAATCCTTGGTCGTGTATCCTTGCTGTTAAGGGTGCTCCTACCCTGCTTCGTCTTGCACGGTCTTCTTCGTTAAAGCTCCTCCACTCTGGCCCCAGATCTATAGGCGATTCTTCAATAACGTATCCGCACTTGCTGCAAACAAGCCTTCCATCAGGAAGTCTATGTGCATAAAGACGTAAAGGTGCACCACAATTAGGGCATACAAGGGTATTTGAACTCATTTCCTCGCGCCCCGGCCTTTCTTTTCTCCGCGACGGGCCCGCCCCCTCTTACGAGGCTGCTTTAATGAAGCCTTCCTCCTAGGCGCCTCCTTCCTAGCTCTTTGTATTGGCCTGGCCCCCTTTTGCCCTATCTTTCTCCTAGATGCTCGCCTTTGAGGCTTCTTGCGCGGCTTTGGTGGCCGATAGTAAAGCTTGCTGCCTTTTTCGATACGTGTTTCCTTCGTTGCAGGCTTTACGACTGCATAGGGGTCCTTGATCGGCCCTATTATATCGAGCAAGGTACCTACTTTATTCATTTCTTCGTCGAATACTGGAACGTTTAGCGGCGGTAATTTGCTGTCCTCAAGATCGAGTTTAACCACTATGTACCCGTTACGTGCTTGGTGGAGTACCGTGCCTAGCCGCTTTAGCATCCCAGAAGCCCTCTTTTAGGCGGGGGCGGGCCCCCTTAATCTTGCTACTTGAATATCTTAGAGTATGAGCGCGCTCCTCGGGTTAAAAGGGAGTGGGGCCGTAATACCCAGGGGAAGGATTATGCCAAGAGTAGCTGTAATCGGTTGTGGAGCTGTAGGGCTGCTCGTGTCTGTTGCCCTTGCAAGCCAAGGCCTTGTAACTACATTGTACTGTATGCGTGATCAAGATGTTGTCGAAATACTTAGAGATGACGGCGTCATAAGGGTTACTGGGCGTGGAGAGGCCTCAGCAAAAGTATCAGCGGCTCACATAAGCTTTATGAGAAAGGGCTACGACGGTGTCATATATGCATCTAGGCTTAACGACCTTGAAAAAGTGGCAACTTTTGTGACGCGTATTTTAGGAAGGAACACTGAGCACATATTTCTTCAACCAAGCATCTACGTTCTACGAGTGGCTAAAAGTAGTGGATTAGATCCAGAGTTTCTCGCGCTCTATACTTGCGTTAGACGAATTGGGCCATCAATTGCTGAATGGGTTGGCTTGGGTCAAGTAGAGGTTTCAGGTAGTGGAGAAATATGCGAGTATATAGTTAATGGGCTTAAATCCTTGGGGCTCACTGTCTCGGAGAACAAGAGGCTCGAAGACGCTGTATGGAATTATTTTGCCGCAAATCTTGCAGTACAACCAGTTTCAACCATAATTGGCATACCGGTCTCAAGAATAAAGCAAAACAAGTATGCACGTGGAATTGTTGAGCAATTGTGGCGAGAAGCTGAGCTTGTAGCAAGGGAAAACAATATATCGCTTAGAACGGGTGCCCTTGAGACGCTTCTCTCTCTACGTGGCTGTGTTCCTCGGATGCTTCAAGACATAGAGGCCCGCATAAGGACTGAGATAGATTATATTAATGGTGTTTTGCTTCGAGAGGCTCTGGAAAAAAGACTCCTCGTACCCTATAATGACTCTGTGTACATGATCGTTAAGGCATTGGAGGAGAGCATGGTGGGCAGCTAGGCATGGTGCTGCGAGTAGAACGGGTACATGCAAAGGCCCTTATAGAGGCCTTGGAGCTCTCGGAGCATTATAAGCCGTTTCAAGAAGTCAAGAGAAGGGTTTTCAAAAAGTATGGGCTTCTCGGCTCAAAATACGATAGGGTATTTACTGCTCTCATGTATCGACTCTATAGGCTTCAGGGCATACTCGATAGGACTATAGCTGAAAGGATTGGAATTAATCCGTCTCGTAAGCCTTCTGCTATACGTCAAGCTCTGAGGCTGTCTGTTGTTCTGGCTCAGTTTGATGAGGCCGGTGACGAGGATTTCAATGAGAGGCTTCTCTATTTTATATCAAGGTTTTTGTCTAAGCGCTTCGGTGTAGAAGAGGCAGACAATGTGATTAAGCTGTATAAGGGCTTACGCTCAAATCCGTGGAGGCCTAGGAATCGGAGGGAAGAACTCGAATACAAGTACTCCATGCCATGGATACTCATTGATGCTCTACGCCGCCTTTTGTCATGGAACGAAATAGAGGAGTTTGCTAAGAGCATTAATACGCGAAACCCGTTGCTAGGATTCCGTGTCAATACCTTGAAGGCACGGCTCGAAGAGGTTCTCAGCGAGCTTCAAAGCCTCGGAGTAGAGGCTTGGCCTAGTGAGAGAGTTCCCAACCACATAAGGTATCGAGGCAGTCTTGACTACCAGAAGTTCAGAGGACTTAGGGAAGGAAAAGTCGTGCCCCAAGACGAGGCCAGTGCAGCTGCAGGGTACTTACTTGGAGCCAGGCCGGGGGAGACAATATACGATCTCTGTGCCGCGCCGGGCGGAAAGACTACACACTTAGCCGAGCTTGCCCACAACTTGGCTCTAGTAGTGGCAATGGATATACGTCATGACCGCTTACTAAGGCTCCGCGAACTCGCATTACGTACCGGCACGCATAGCTCTATTCATATTGTTGCAGGAGATGCTAGGAAGGCATCGCTGCTTCTACGAGGAAGAGCTGACCGAGTACTACTCGATCCTCCATGTACTAGTACGGGCTCGCTGGCCAAGTACCCGGAGGCGCGCTGGAGGCTGAGCGAGAAAACAATTAAAGACCACGTTGCTAAACAGAGGGCAATGCTTCTAGAGGCAGCTAAGCTCCTTAAGCCAGGCGGTAGACTATTGTACACTGTGTGCAGTATTTTGCCCGAGGAAGGAGAAAGAAACATAGAATGGTTCTTAGCAAACGTTAAAGGATTCGAACTAGTACCCTTAGAGGACCCTTATGAGGCTTCACCGCTTCTACCCGGAACTATGAGGTCCTGGCCTCATAGACATGATACTAGCGGCTTCTTCTACGCTTTACTTGAAAAGAAAAAAGAAGTCTAGACATTATGTAGACCTCTAGGGTCGCGTCATCATGGAAAGCAAGTGGTGCAGAGTCGCTGTAGGCTCGCTTAACCCCGTCAAAGTCAACGCTGTTAAGACTGTTTTCAAGATGCTCTGCGAGGCAGAGGTTATCAGTACTAGTGTGCCAAGCGGGGTACCCCCTCAGCCAATAGGGCTCAAAGAGATAATAGAAGGAGCTCTCAATAGAGCTCTAGGCGCACGTGAGAAAACGGGTGCAGATTACGGTGTTGGCATTGAAGCAGGTGCAATAATTACCGCGGTGGAGCCCCTAGAGCTACAAGCAGCAATTATCGTTGATAGCGAGGACAAGGTGTCTATCGGGCTCAGCCAGGTATTCCCACTACCGCGCCGATGGCTCGGGATGATTAAGAAAGGCGTTGAACTCGGCACCATAGCATCAGAGGCTACAAAGAGGAAAAACATTGGCAAAAAACTTGGCCTAATCGGGTACCTCACACACGGACTAATCACTCGTACAGATTTAACGCGAAATGCACTAATTATGGCTCTTGTGCCGAGACTCAACCCTCAATTATATCCTGAACTCCCAACAGTAGAAGAGGTAAGAGACAAGCTCAGCAGAGAGAACTTAATAAGCTGAACCCTTCTGTGGTTGGCTTCGGGGGTAAAGGAATATGGGCATTTATCAAGGAAATGACCTAAAGAAGCCGACCGGTGGTAAAAAGAGGCGTCACCAGAAGGTTAAGAGAAAGTACTGGATGGGGCGTTTCCCGACATTTACGAGGCTCGACGTAGCTGAGGCTAGAAAGATTATCCGGGTTAGGGGAGGAAACACCAAGGTTAGGCTGAAAAAAGCAGCATATGCTAATGTTGTCGATCCTTCAACAAATACGGCTAAGAAAGTTAAGATACTGCGCGTTCTAGAAACACCTGCTAATCCACAGTACGTTAGATCCGGTATCATAACTAAGGGAACTATTATAGAAACTGAGCTTGGAAAAGCTGTCGTTACATCGAGGCCCGGCCAGGATGGAGTAATTAATGCTATACTTCTTGAGAAGAAGGCCTAATATTTTGGCAAAAGGTTTGCAAGTGCTTTTATCCTCTCTATGACTCTTCTCCTATGCTTTTCATCTAACTTTGCCTCTTTAACAACATTTTCAAGAAATTCTAGGACTTTGCGGGCATAATCGGTTCTGAATGGGAACGGCACACCGTCTTTTCCGCCAACGATATATGCATATCTAAATGGGTCTATTGGTTGGCGGGCTGGATCCTCATGACTAACTGGGACACCGTATATTAGCTCTGCTACGAGTGCAAGGCTTCGCAAGGTCGAGGGACCTACCCCCTCTATGAGTATGAGTTCTTCAACGTTCTTGGGCTGTATTTCGTAGATTCTTTGGAGCACTTTTTCTATGCTCCTAGGTGGTTTTTGTTGCGGTTTGTACACGCGTCTTACAATGTTGATTCTATCCCTCATCTCGCCGCTAATCCACATAGTTAGCGGGGCTATACCTTTAGCTAGGCGATGGGCTTCCAATATCTCGCGTATAATTTTCCTCGGATTCTCTTTACACAAGTCAACTATGACGCCTCTTGCCTCCAGGCTTCTCTTACTTGTCAAATCAATAACCGCTTGTTCTCTTCTAGCGGCAGCTATACCGCTATGAGGCTCCAAGCTCGGTATAGGGGGAAGTGGCCCCATCCAATGATAGCGCCTAGCAAGCTTTACCTCGGTGTTCATTCCTTGCTGTATTACTACCCAATCACCTGTCTCAGCAACAAGCACGGAATGGTGATAAAGCTGGTATCCGTCTTGAAGCAGTACTGTATCCGTCTTAGCGCTTAGCCTTGAAACACTTACCAGGTATTCAACAGTATTGGATGACAAGCCTAGCTCGTCACCAATAGTCTTTAACTCCATAGGCGTCTCGCGTGCCTTCTTCCCCTTGCCTCCAGCAATCTTAATTCCTAAGTTGGACTCAGCAAGCACCTGCTTAACGATACCAATGGTTACAGTTGTAGAGCCACTACTATCCCAGTCCATACCTATGGAATTATTGAATGCTTGAAACCATATAGGGTCGGCGAAGAATCTCACCGTTTTTGAAACACCATGAAGCTCTACCATAGCCTCGAGAATTGCCTTAGCAAGCCTCCTCATATAGGCGGCTAGCCATGGTGGTACATGTCCACCGTGTAGTGGAAGCTCAGCAACACCGTAAACCATTGTAGGCACCTCATTACATCTAGGAGCAGGCTAACATTCTGTCACAAACCTATGGATGGCGTTCTCCAAGCTACACTTTTGGCAATAATATTACTAAATAATTAATGCTAGTCTCGTCATATCATCTACGAGATTTAGGAGTAGTTTTAGAATATTATAAAATGTCAGAGCCAGAGGCGGGAAGGATATTGAGTTAGCTTCTTAGCTCCCTTCTTTGTTACCAGAATCATTTCCTCAATTCGTACGCCGTATTTTCCTGGTATGTAGACGCCCGGCTCTATAGTAATTACCATGCCAGGTTCTAGCACCACATCGCTGCCGAAGCTAATGCGTGGAGGCTCATGTATTTCTATTCCGACACCGTGTCCTAAGCTATGGTTAAAGTAGTATGCAAGGCCATGTTTTCTCAATACTTCTCTCGCCCTCGCATCTACTTCGCCTGCCTTAATACCTGGAGCTACGGTATCAATAGCTTCTTCAACAGACTCTAGAACAGCCTCAGCTGCTTCTCGAAAACCTTCTGGGCCCTCATCTAACACAAGTGTTCTCGTCATATCACTACAATATCCCTTGTATATTGCGCCAAGGTCTATCAATACCGGCATGCCCGGCTCTAGGCGGCGACGACGTGAAGGCATTGCATGGGGATAAACGGTGTTCTCGCCAAAGGCAACTATTGGTGGGAATGAATGATCGTCTGCGCCGAGTGCTCGAAAAGTATACTCTATTATTCCTGCTATTTCTTGCTCAGATACACCATAGTCGAGGTTTTCAATAGCTGCTCGTAGAGCCTCTTCTGCAATCGATATAGCTGTTTCTATTCGTTCAAGCTCCCACTGTTCTTTAACCATTCTAAGTCTCACTATTCTATCTGTGACGGATGTTAGTTGAAGTTTCTTGGAAAGGTCTTGAAATAGAGCTAGGCTGTTAAGATCTGTTCCCGTTTTAGAGCCTTCGCCTATAAGATGTACAATTGCGTCAACAAGGCTCTTTTGCAGCACTTTCTGGCTTGGAGCAAGCAATAGGTCCTCGGGTAAGCCGTAAGGCTGATATGCAATTACCTCTATCTTATCTAGAAGACCCGTCTCCTCTAAACTATGCATAGCGTTTAGATATTCAAGCGGCGGAGTAAGCAGTACGAAGCCAGTGTTTCTGCTATACAGCAGCATACCTGCTCCACGATAACCTGTAAAGTAGAACACGTTCGGCGGCTGAGAAACCAGAATAGATGAAACATTTTCCTCCTCAGCTATAGTAATGAGCTTTTCCAGTCTATTCTCATATACCACAGCATGCACCAAGTATAGAGTAGCTGAGCTAATGCAGTAGAAAAATGTACTCTGGTATGACTAGTTGTTCAGTTTAAGTATCATAACTTTAGTATAGTAACTTTTTAGAAGAAAACTATGATATAAGAGGGTAATTTAATTACAACCTTATCTTCAAGTTCTTGAAGGAATTATCTGTTCAACAATTATCTCTAGTGCCTCGTCTTCACTTGTGGGTAACCTCGCTTTCATGTTAAGCTTTGCACTTTTATTGCTCTGCTTTAATACTTTGAGTACAACTGCTGCAACAAGCATTCCCTCAGGGCTTAGAGGAAACTCTTTGTAGCCATACTTTGAAAGTACCTTATATATTGGCTTAAATATGCTATCTGTAATCTTTATTGAGAAACGACGTAACACATAGCTGTGCTTCACTTCAGAAGGCAGCTCCTCTACTTTAACGTCTTTTGCTATTCCGGTCGCGACAAGACTTCTCTCTATTGCTTCAACTAACTTTTCTTCGCTATACTCTATATCGCCTACTAGCTGATCAACAATATCCGAAAGGAGATTACCAACTTCTCGGAGGAGCATTTGCGTCATGCCGCCGAAGCTTTTGCCTAGAGTCTTACCTATAACTACTTGATAGCCAAGCACTATGGCGTTAATAGTCATTAGTACTCTATTTATATCCCTCCACTCTGTATTCATCTTACCTACACCTTTAATTATATAGTTCACACTAGCCGCCCTCACTTTACGCTCATCCAGCGCCTTCACTTTTACCCCCCAGTACTCTGGGGTATTAGTTCTCATCTATCTTATTATTTTCCTAATATCATAGTAAGAGATTAACCCCTTTTATATAATTTATCTCAGACAAGATTAATTTCATATTAGATTACATTTTGCATTACATAACAAGGGCACTATATACGCATATTGAATTAAACCATGGAAGACGGTGGATTTCGATATAGAAGTTGGTCAATGGCCGGTGGGGCTTGCTGTTTGGGTGGCGCCGGGGGCGGGATTTGAACCCGCGCGGGGTAACCCCCACCGGCTTAGCAGGCCGGCGCCCTACCAGGCTAGGCGACCCCGGCATCCATGAAAGAGAGTATTATAGTTTGTTGGGGTGGTTTAAGTCTTTCTCGGGTGGTTAGCGTTTTGTCTAGCCTTGTGTGGCCTCCTCGGGCAGTCGTTGACTATATTGCCCGCCATATTGCTGGGGAGATAGTGCTGAGCAACAAGCCTGGCAGCGTGATGAGGAAGTGGCGTGAACTGTTTGGTGCAAGTCAGCTTGAAGTTGCTCATCACATGGGGGTTAGCCCAAGCGTTATAAGCGACTATGAGAAAGGGCGCCGTGTTCCAGGATCTTCCTTTGTTAGGAGGTTTGTTGAAGCACTCATAGAGATTGATGCTGAGCATGGCTGGGTTACTGTGCTTAGGCTTGCTAAGAATTTTCAGATACACTACCTAAGCGCAGTTATCGATATGGCTGAGTTCGAGCATGGTGTTAGGATAGACGATGTCATTAAAGCTGTTCGCGGCATTCCGGTAAACTCTTTTATCGAAGAACAAAGAGTTTACGGCTATACCATAGTCGATAGTATTAAGGCTATTCTTAGCCTTGCTGGTAACGAGTTCTTCTATCTTCTCGGCTCTACGTCTCAACGGGTAGTAGTGTTTACTAAGGTTACGAGTGGTAGGAGCCCGATGATAGCTTTACGCGTGTCTACAATTAAGCCTGCTGTTATAGTTCTTCATGGAACGCGTAGGCTTGACTATCTCGCCGCTTGGATAGCCGAGTCAGAAAACTTGCCCGTTATACTTAGTACGGCAAGAGATGTTGAAGAGCTTACGAAGAATCTTCGAGCGCTCGCTTTCTCTCCTCAATAAGCATTATTGCTGCTGCTATATCGCCTCCAGCTTCTTGAAGTGCTTGTTTAGCTTCTTCGATACTGACTCCTGTCTGTTCTGCAACAAATCTTGCATCTTCCTCGCTTATTTGTTCTCCTGCCGGCTCACTAATAGCTATTTCACGCTCTTCAATACCCTGACCCATTACCTGGAGCATGACGGCACCCCCCTTCATTCGCATCAAGAGAACTTGTGGCGATATAATTACCAGCTCCTTTCCCTCGGCAGTATGTATGACGACTTCCTCTGCATTAACCGCTTCAATTTTTACGTCCCTTAGCCCTAGGCGTTTGAGCTGCTTGCGAAGCTCTTTAGGGTCAAAGCGAAACATTCTCTTCCTGCCCCCTAGGAAACGATGCTTCATTAGAGTTTATAATAGTTAGTTTGCATCCTTTCAACCACAAGGGTCTACACCACCATTTAGCAGAGGCCAGAGATATCATTGTAAGAGTATAAGGGGTGATGTTATGAAATGAAGTACTCAGTTAAAATACTCGGTGGAGGTAAAGAAGTAGGAAGACTATCAGTTCTCGTAAGGAGAAGTAACTCCCCGAAAGGTGTTTTGCTTGATGCTGGCGTAAACTTCGACGACGAAGACAGGCCGGTTTTCGCTGCAACATATCCGCCAAAATATGTTGACGCTATAATTCTCAGCCACGCTCACCTAGACCATATAGGCACTGCACCACTTTACTTCATTTCAGGATCTCCTAAGGTGTATGCTACGAGGCCGACCAAACAAATGGCTAAACTAATGCTTGAAGACTTTCTGAAACTTAATGGCTACTATTCTCCATATGAACATCGAGAAGTAAAAGCTCTCTTAGAGAACACCGAGACTGTGAGATACGGGCAGAAAATAGCCTTAGGCAATGATATGGAGGCAGAGTTCTATTCTGCTGGACATATACCGGGTAGTATGATAACAGTGCTAAATGCTAATGGAGAGAGAATCGCGTTCACGGGAGATCTAAACAATATTGAGACAAAGCTGATGAAGCCAGCTCATATAGACTTGATAGGAAAAGTTGACGTACTCATAATGGAAGCAACATATGGAACAACAAGGCATCCTCCACGCGAAAAAGCAGAGAAAAGGCTTATCTCAATAATAGAAGAAACTATTGACAAGAAAGGAACGGTTCTTATACCGGCTTTTAGCATTGCGCGTGGACAAGAAATAATGATGATACTAGCTAAATATGATCCACCCGTGCCAGTCTATGTTGATGGAATGATAAGACAAATTACTGAGATATTTCTAGAGAATAGCGATTATATAAATAATCCGGATCTCTTAAGGAAAGCCTATGAAAACTTTAACATTGTAAGAGGATGGAGAGACCGAAACCGTGCATGGAAGCACCCGTCGATAATAATTGCATCTGCAGGCATGCTTAAAGGCGGACCAAGTCTTTATTACCTTAAACGTATTGGAAGAAACCCGAGAAATGCTGTCGTCATGGTGAGTTTCCAGGCACCTGGATCACCCGGCAGGCGAATATTAGAGGAAGGCTTGATGCCGGATACCGAGGAACCAGTAAAAGCAAGGGTCGAGTGGCTTGATTTCAGCAGTCATGCAGACAGAGATGTTCTTCTCGACGTGGTTAAGAAATTAAGCCCTTCAAAACTCATAATAGTTCACAGCGAGGCTGACGTAGCTGAGGGTTTTGCAAAGACAGTTGAATTAGAAGAAGCAGCGGAAGACGTTATCATTGCAGAAAACGAAAAAGAGTATGAAATATAAAACTTATACAAAACTATTATACTAGGCAGCTAAAGAAGCAAGCAATAAGTACCACTTTCTTGCTTCTCTTTGACCGTATTATATACTGTTATAGAGAGTTCTGGATAGAGCTTAGGAGAGCTAATCAGTTTGTGTGAAAGAAGTAAGGCCGGGATGCGGGGAGCCGGGTTGGGTGGTCCCGCCGCGGGGATTCGAACCCCGGACCACCCGGTATCTGCTCCCCCAGGCCCCCTTTCCTATTGGCCGGCGCGCCCTCATCCCACCCCCTTACTGGGGGTGTTGGGCGCGCGGGGGGCCTGGAGCCCCACCTACAGCCGGGCGCTCTGCCGCTGAGCTACGGCGGGATCCGTGGACCGCCATGTAATACTGGTCACTATACAGTTAGGCGGGTTTAAGGTTTTTGGTCAAAAATGTTCAACGTCTGTTCCTTAAGCATGCTTAGACTTTGCTTTAGGATTTTCTTTTGCTTTGTATGCAAATAGTACAGATGTATTTCTGTTAATTAGTTTGATAACTTCTTCTAATAGTTTGTCATTTCCTTTTCTAATGCATATAGTAAAGCCGTTCTCTGAAGGCCCACTTACTAGGACTTCACCATATTCTGCCGATATGCTTGCGACAATTTTTGAAAGATATGCTGTGTCGCTAAGTAATCTGCTATAGGGGGATATCCTTGATGCAACTACGTTTATGCACCGCGTGCCTATATTGCTTCTAAGCCTTAGAGTTATTAACACAGTAATCGCTAGTATAATAACCATGAAGAGAATTAGTATAAGGCTTGTTTTGCTGCTTTTAAATATACTCAATATATTCATTAAAAAAGTCAACCTTCCTAATGAAATGGACATCGCGAGTATCGAGAAGAGTAGAAATAGTAATGGGATAATGAGGCCAGATGCTGGGCTAGGCCTAGCTAAAGCCGAGGCCCCCCTACTTATTGTAGGTTTTGGCTGTTAAGGCTTGGGGCAGTGTGTTCTCCGAACGTGTCTCCGCAAAATAGGGCTTAAGAAATACTAGCCAACATTCATGATAGAGGAGCAATCTTTACGTATATCCTTTCAGTTGGCTCTAGATCAAGTTCTTTTCTAGACTTTATCTTGAAGAGAAGCCCGCCGATCGATACGAGAAACGCTATAGAGTTATCATCTTCCTTTCTCTTAGAGACAACTGTGCCTACTCCAACGAAGTCAACGCCATCCCTATAGCTCGGTGTAGACCGGGAAAGGACGACTTCAACCCGCGAGCCCTTGTTAAACAATATTAGGTCCTTATGCATGTCCATCTCTACGATGTACTCATTATCATCACTCTTTATCCTAGCTATAAATAGCCTTGGAATAAGCTCTTTTTCAATATCCTCAACTATTCCCGTAAACTTAACTATTTCTTCTTGCTCCGGCATCTCGTACACCCAGTTGCGGTTTGAGGAGTTACAGAGACCCAAATATGTTAGCCGGTAAGGGCACGATTAGCCCTACCTATATATTTAGCTAAGTGTCTCTGGATAAAGCCGGTGTAGTAGTAATGGCTTCAATGATTGCTCCTCCGTCATCGAGGCGCTTTCTAACAGAACTATCAAACCTTATCGGTAAGAGGGTTGAAGTTGTGCTCATAGATGGCAGAAAGTACGTTGGCCGCCTTCTCGGCTTCGAGCATCCAGAAATGAACCTCGTGCTTAGTGATGTAAAGGTTGATGACCAGACAATACCGAGGCTATTTATAATGGGAAGAGTAATAGCCGAAATAAGAGCCTACGAGACAACGATATTTGATCCCAGAGAATTTGCGGACTATGTTGCCAAGAAGCTTGGACTCAGACCTGATGCTATAAGGGTGTACCCGGATGCAGGCGTAGTAATGATATATAATAGTATACGTGTAACCGCGGAAGGCGTTGAAGGGGCTGGCCCCCTCGCGGCAAAGGTTAATTACGTACTCAAAGAATATCTTGAGGCCAAAAAGAGGGGAGAACCGCTCCGTTGAAACAAATAGGTTTCTTCGAGATAAAGGATAAAGACCTTGGCGGCAGGATAGGAAAACTCTATACGCCACATGGAGTGCTTGAGACACCAGCACTACTTCCTGTCATAGACGTCGTAAGACAAGAGGTACCTATCGAGGAAATCGAGAAAGCTGGGTTCAGAGCAGTAATTACAAATGCATACTTGTTATGGAAACGGCTTCGAAAAGAAGCCCTCGAAAGAGGAGTACACGGCGTACTAGGATTTAACGGTATTATAATGACTGATTCAGGTGCATATCAAATACTTGAATATGGAGACATAGAAATAAAACCGAAAGAAGTAATTGAATTCGAAAAAGCAATCGGAAGCGATATTGCCGTAATTCTAGACATACCTACTGGGAATGCTCGGGACCGAAAGCAAGCCGAGTACAGTGTCCAAGAAACTCTTAGACGAGCCCAAGAGGCCGTCCACCAAATAGATGCAGACAAACGCGTTTGGGTTCTACCGGTACAAGGGGGTCCCTTTAGAGACCTCGTAGAGAAAAGCGCAAAAGAATCCGCAAGACTCCCATACTATCAGTTATACGCCTTAGGGAGTCCAACAGTTCTACTAGAGAGATATGACTACCCTACTCTCCTTGACATGCTGTTTACGGCACGCACTAACTTGCCCCTTACTAAGCCGCTACACTTATTTGGCGCAGGACACCCCATGGTGATTCCATTCGCTGTTGCTCTTGGAGCAGATATGTTTGATTCGGCATCTTATATCCTATACGCAAGAGACAATAGATATATGACGCTTCGACGCACATATAGACTTGAAGAACTCGAAGAGTTTCCATGCAGCTGCCCAGTTTGTACAAAACATACGCCCAAGGAATTACTAGAAATGCCGAAAGCCGAAAGAACACGACTACTAGCATTACATAACTTGTATGTCCTGCGCCAAGCGATAAACGAAGTTAAAACAGCTATAAGGGAAGGAAGGCTATGGGAACTCTTAGAAGAAAAAAGCCGGGCACACCCCTCACTCGCAAAAGCCTTTGCTAATTTCCGACACTACGTGGAATTCTTAGAAAAAGTGTCTCCTCGTATTAAGAGCAATAAAGCTAAAGGAATCTTCTTATACGGGCCCGAAAGTCTCTTTAACCCTAGGATAAAATATCATTATAATTCAATTCTAACACGTTATAGGCCTAGGAAAAGGGGCACCTTAGTCCTGCTCCCTATAGATCCAGATGCAAAACCGTTTACGAATTCAACAATTTATAGAGAGATAAGAAAAATGTTTAACGAGCACAATGCACATATAGTTGGATATATACAATATATTGGCATTATACCAGAAGAACTTGCAGAAACGTATCCGCTCTCACAATTTGAGGCGAACATCTACCCATATGAAGAAGTGATTAGCAAAACGGCAAAAATCGTTGAAGACTACATTACAAGGAATAAAGCCACGTATAATAAGATCGTCATTGTCGTCTGTAAAGGGATGCAGCCGAATAATGCCGTCTCACGGGCGATTATTGACCGTCTAAGCGAAAAAGGCTTACCAGTAGAAATCTTTGAAAAAGATTGTAACAAGAAGTCCTGACTACATATACGATCTTTCTGGCGCAGGCGATGATAGCATTTGTTGCTGTTTCTCAAGCATCGCTATTGTTTCCTCAATCTTCTTTGCCTCTTCAAGCAGTTCGGCTGTGCTAATATTTACTCCATATAATTCATTAATTTTCTCAATAGCTACCGCTGCTGCACGTGGATCAGGCCTCATAGCCTCAGTGTACGGCAGTATGGCTAGTGCTGGATAGTTATAGATCTCCGCATATAGTAGGAGAAGGGCGAGAGGACCAACAACATAAAGCCCCTTGCTCATCCGGGGCTCGCTTAACTGTCTACCGTAAGCCGATGTCGCAACCCAGCGTAGCTTTTCATCCTTTTCACGAAGCCGTGCATCGAAGCCTCCGATGAGCACTGCTTCACTAATCTTTAGCCACGAAACGAAATTCACTATAGCTTCTGCAAACCTGCTTCTTTCTTGAACAACAGGAATATCGTGGTTCACAAGCACACCGAATTTCTTACCATTGTTTTCACAATAATATAGCGTAAATGGCCCTACTACTCCTTTCTCATCCGGCGAAGCTTCTTCCGGCATATATTTTGTTGCTACAAAGCCGGCTTTTTGACAATAAGGCTGATTAGCCAAATGAACCGTTGCGAGATACCCTACTGCTCCAAATCCTTTGAATCCGGTGATAAAGAACTCGCTGTTTTTAAACTCGTCAGAAAAGTATACCTTGATAGTCTTAAATCTATAGACATTATACGTGCCCATATAGCTACACCCCTTCATTGTTCTTAGTTACTCCTCCTTTCTAACCCTCTTGCGCACACGTATGGCTTCGCTACCGCAGCCCTCTCTTATTTCTAGAGGCGATAAACGGAGCCTTCCAATGCCAAGCAATTCTTTTTCCTCCGACAATATTATTACTTCGTCGCCGGGTCGAAGCTCTTCATCAATACTTATTATCTTATAGCAGGGAATGCTTTTACTAATTTCATTACTATTTACAATTGCTCTAAGCCTTGGCTCAGGTAAAGCGAGAAGGCGACGAGCACCATTAATGGATAATGAGTACAGATAATCATGTGCCCGGAGAACAGCCAGGAGTCCCTCTGAGCCATAAATCTCTCTTATTCTCCGCGTGGCTGGCGAAATACCTACAATTACATCATCGGGTATTAGTAAATCACCTGCGGGATAGCCGAACTGATAGTCTGCTATAGCTCGAAGTCTTAATACCTCAGATCGGGTTGCACGCCTTAGCCGCAATTTTCTAACCCTTTTTCTTAGGATTCATCGCATCTGAGCCTTTTACTAATCTTTTCAAGGTCTACAACGATGAATGGATCCCTTGAGTCTAACCTAATGTCTTCAATCCCGATTTCGCGCAGTTCTTTTAGGAACTTTTCTTCAGAAACTATTTGTGCTAGAACATCGGTGAAACGAGCATATCCAGTTTCCCATACACGATGGCGGCGCCACAAGCCGTAAAGATATATCTTAAGCTTCTTCTGTCCACTAGCATGCGCCATGCTAAGCACTAGTTCACCACGATCCTTCATGTATTTACAAAGCACATACCTAAATGCTTCAAGAGGGTTCATTTTCTTCAAGACGTAGAACCGCCCATCCTAGCCTTTATCGCCAATAGGAGAGACTTTGTATCATCGATTAATCGCCGAGCAACATCAACCTTGTGCCTGACGCCAGGCATTAACGCATCAGGATATTCTAAAGCCCTCAGCTCATAGTACATCGTCTCCATTATGTCAAGTATTTTTTCAGCTATACTAAGATGGCCGATCCTCATAAGATCAAGTGCGAGACGTCTAAGCTCACCAAGTGTATCTCCGAGACCTTGTAGATAGGGAACTTCGGAAACACCTAGCTCTTCGGGGCGGGGCAAATAGCCTTCTACAAGTAGGCTATAGAATGCTTTAGCTTCAACATATTCTGATAACACATTGTATACGAAGCCGCTTTCTCTGAGAAACGAATCAGTTGATGCAAGGCTAACAAACTCCTTGACTATTTCATCCATTTGGTCTATGTGCTTCTTTGCATCCTCCAGTAATCCTCTATGAATAGCATTTATGGCCCAGCCCGATAATCGTATTATATCACGTCCATTCTTTATCAGAGTATCGCGTATTTCTTCACGCCTAGATAGCACATTATCAATACTCGATACAATACTTCTTACATGCTTAGAGAAGCTACTAAGCTCTATCTTCTCCAGGCCCCTGAGTTCCAAACGCGACACCCCGCTTGCCTCCTAGGTATAACGCTCTATTATTCTCATTATCTTCTCTAATTCTTGTGGACTTAGAGAATCTAGCCAATTAATGCAGCACTTACTTTCAGATACTCTAATAGCGGCAATAACTTTCTCTACAGCTTCTTCCGGAGTTATACGACTTGTATCAATTTCGATAACAAGTGCTCCCTTTCGAATAGCCTCCAAGGCTTCACCTATGAGAGATCCCAACAGCTCGGCTTCAACATTTTCTACTATTTTTCTTTGAGGCCAATTACGTCTAGAAAGTCTCTCATAAAGAACAAGTGGATGGACACGAGTAAATACGATTATATCAGCAACCCCCGCATCAAGGAAGGGCTCTAGCCAATGTGTTTCTATAATATATCCCCGATATTCTTTAAGCTTATTAACGAGGCCTTCATACTCTATCACAAAACTCCTTCTATCCCTATCATATTGGCTCCATAAACCATGCCAAAGCACAATCCAGCTTAGTGTGACAAAACGCCGGCTAGTCCGCCTAGCAATCCTCGATCCAAGTACTGTTTTCCCTGTACCTGGTACACCAAAAAGTATAATCGTCTTAGTGCTGCTCGTAACACTATCTATTGCCAAATTTGATCACACTTCTCAACAGTAAATCATATCTAAATACTGGATACCTTCCCAAAGCCTCCTTCAGCAGAATCTCAGATTCCCAGTATTTAGTGTTTAAGAACCTATTGTGCTAAGAGCGCGGCTACGGAGAAAGGTATAGCCAAAAACCACGAGTAGTTTAATAGTGATTTCAATAATAGACTTGGTTATAAAAAGCTAGGGGTCAAGTTTACTCTTCGCTTTCCTCTTCGCCGCCGCCCTTCTTCTCTTTTTCTTCTTCCTCCTTTCTTCTAGCAGCTGCAATAATGTCGTCGATCCTTAGAACCATGATTGCTGCTTCTGTTCCTGCCTTGATCGCATTAGCCTTAACGCTTACTGGCTCTATTACTCCCAGCTTCATCATGTCCTCGACTTCGCCCTTGAACACGTTGATTCCGTGCCACTTGCCCTCAGGCTTAGCATGGGCAGCTCTTAGCTTCATTATTATCTCTACTGGGTCTAGACCAGCGTTCTCAGCTAGTGCCATCGGTAGGCCTTCAAGCGCCCTAGCAAATGCTTCCACTGCTAGCTGTTCTTTTCCACCAATCTTTGGCGCTATTTCTCTGAGGTACTTTGCTAGCTCAACCTCTACTGCACCGCCGCCTGCCACTATCTTCCCATCCCTTATTGCATCGGCTACTGCATGGAGTGCATCGTTTAGACTCCTTTCAGCCTCATCAACAAGCCTCTCGAGGCCACCGCGTATAAGTATGGTTACTGCTTTGGGGTTGGGGCATCCCTCTATGAATATCATCTTGTCTTCTCCGACTTTCCTCTCTTCTACTAGCTTTGCGAAGCCTAAGTCGTCTGGCGAGAGGTCCTCGATATTGCTTACTATCTTTGCACCTGTAGCCTTTGCTACCTTCTCGATGTCGCTTCTCTTTACTCTTCTTACTGCCATTATTCCTTTCTTTGCTAGGAAGTGTTGTGCTACCTCATCGATACCCTTCTGGGTTATGACGACGATGCCTGCCTTACCAGGCTCCAAGCCATCTCTCTTCATACGCTCAACAGCAACCTCATAAATCTTCTCAACATAGTTGCTGAGTATCTTCTCCTCTTCTTCGAGGAACTTCTTGAGGTATGTTGGGTCACTGATTCTTATCTCGGCGTCAATTTCTGGCTTTTCTACTTCTAGTGGTGCGTCTAGCAACACTATGTAAGCATTCTCAACCCTCTTAGGCATACCAGGATGCACAACCTCCTTATCAAGAACAATGCCGTATATCAGCTGCGTGTCCCTTAGGCTGCCACCGTGTTTCTTGATTATCTGTATACTGTCTAGATCAATGTACCATCTGTCGCCACGCTTCTCTGTCACCTGCCTTACTGCTTTGACGGCTATTTCTGCAAGGTACTCGCGTGCACCGTGGACAGCTTTGCTTGTGAGGCTCGTCATTGCTATCTTCTTGAGAGTCTCGTCGTCGTTTATGTCTATTGGCTCCGCGATCTCATATAGTCTTTTTACTGCTTCCTCGGAGGCCTTCTTGAAGCCGCTAACTATTACTGTTGGATGGACGTTCTTGTCGAGAAGTTCCTCAGCGACTCTGAGGAGTTCGCCAGCGAATATAACCGATGTCTTTGTACCATCGCCTACTTCTTCGTCCTGGCCCTTGGCTACCTGTACTACTAGTTTTGCTGTCGGGTGCTGTACATCCATCTTGTCAAGAATCGTGGCGCCGTCGTTGGTTATCGTTATGTCGCCTAGGCTGTCAACTAGCATCTTGTCCATGCCTTTTGGACCATATGTCGTTCTTAGTGTTTCGGCTATGGCGCGCACGATCATTATGTTTGCACGGAGAGCTTCCCTGCCGTAGGTCCTCTGTGTGCCCTCCTTGAGAATTAGTACCGGGACGCCAGTTGGTTCGACTGTAGCAACACGTGCAGGCGTGGCCATGAGTGCTCCCCCGTCTTGTCTACCCTCTCTTAGCCGTGTGTAGGTTGCCTTCCCAGCCGCTTCTATATAAAGCTTTCTCACAATGGCTATACCTACACTATTAATAACTCCGACCACAGTGCGTCGTGTAGCACGGGGGAACCAGTTGGGCAAAGTACGAATAGGCCTAGTTAAAAGAACGGCGAGACGACTAGTAGCTATGTACCCAGACCTATTCACTGACGACTTTGAGCATAACAAGAAGGTTGTCGCCAGACTCGTTGAAACAGGGTCAAAGAAGCTGCGAAACCAAATCGCTGGCTATGTTACAAGGCTTATAAGGCTCTATAAGAGAACCGGAAGGTTACAAATGCTACTTGAGCAACAAAGAGCAGAAGAAATACGTGAGTCACTACTCGCACAAGCCCCTATAGAGCAGAAGGAGGGAGCTGTAACTACTGAAGCTGTAACAAAAGCCCTTGAGGAGGAAAAGAGAACAAGCGGAGAAGAGTAAGAAGACAAACAAGCCTAACTAAAACATTTTAGAATTCTAATTTAACAAAAAGATTGCTCTCGATTTATTTAAATATTTTAAAATAATCTAATTAGATAACTAATCATATATTTAAACACCTTATTACTAAGAGGCTGAGCTTCAAAAGGGTATACTGTGTAATTATCCGGTGAAAGAGTAATGGTTGAATATGGTCATCCTGAACCTATTAAGTTTAAGCCGATTACATGGAAAGACGTTGAAGAACACTGTGTAAGAATAGCTGAAGAAGTAAGAACTCGCGTCAAGCACGTTGATATAATAGTTGGTGTTCTTAGAGGAGGGTGGATACCTGCAAGACTGCTTTCCGACTACTTAGGCGTAGCCGAGATGGGAGCCCTTGAGGTTAAGTTTTATCGCTCAATCGGCGAGACTGCTGAGAGACCAGTAGTTACGCAGCCACTTATAGTTGATATACGTGACAAGGTTGTACTAATAGTAGATGACGTAGCCGATACGGGTAAAACACTAAACATTGCAGTAAACTTCCTTAATCATTACGGTCCTAAGAAGATTTTGACTGCAGCACTTTACCTAAAACCATGGTCTATGCATCGCCCAGATTTTTATGCTGAGGAAACAGATGCCTGGATTATATTCCCGTGGGACAAGGCAGAAACTATTGAAGAACTTATAACTAGGAAGGGGTATAGCGCTGAAGAAGTTGCTAGAATAACAGGTGACAATGTTGAGTTTATCAGGAGAATACTCAGGGCGAGGAAAGCTCTATAGTATCCGCCTGCCAGGTCTAAATAATATTTATTTGGCGGTTCTTTGCACACTGTTCGATGAACATGCTGAAAAAGCATTACAGTTTTTTAAAGAGGATTACGACCTGATAGTGTTTGTACCGTATGACTTAGCTGTTAAACATGGCCTTGAAGCACTCTTCTCTGCAACGATATCGGCCTATGCATTAATAAGGCATGGATTTAGGCGTGCGCGTCACAAGGGCTTAGAAGCACTAAGTGTGTTGTGCAGAGAAAAGAATCTTGGAACGGTTGCCGCAAGATGTGGTGCAAGAAGGAACGAGAAGGTAATTGCCATTCTTGTTTCGAGTAATCTTGAAAGGTTGAGGAGGGTGCTAGAAACGCTTAAGGCAATTAGGTGTAAGTTCCCGCAGAGTTCTGACCCGTTATCCTTGACGCGTATTTCGGTTTACCCTATTGAGGAGCGGCTTTACAGAATACAGCCTAGCTAGATATAGCACGATACCAGCATTATTGCATCGGATTACATTATATCGTAGATTATTTCTCTAGAAGAGATATGTGGGAAAAGTGCTAAAAACATCTGCCACAGTTACCCACATTACGGACAAGAAGCTGATTTGAGGGAAATCATACAATGAGATGGCTTGTTTTAGAAGAAGAGGAGGAATGGTGGGAAGAAGAGGAGGAAGAAGAAGAGTGGTGGGAGGAAGAGGAAGAAGAGGAGGAGTGGGAAGAAGAGGAGTGGTAATAATTTTCAGCCAACCTTGCTTTCTTCATTGCACGGTTTTTGAACAGTAAAGTGTATTTTTCGTGCTCTGTGCCGTCACCACTCTTCATCCACGCTTGTTCTAGATCAGTAGCGGTTAATAACATAGTCCCCTTAGACTCGGCACGGACTGTAAATGAATGAAGCAGGCATAGTTTGAATTAATCCTTCTTTGAGATAGGGCGTGTGAATCGGGGTTAGAGCTTGGTAAGGGTTGCTGTAATCGACTACGAGCTTTGTAAGCCGAACAAGTGTAACCAGGAGTGTATAGTATTCTGCCCAGTTAACAAGACCGGCGGCAAGGCTATTGAAATGGATCCTTCTAGAAAGAAGCCTGTGATTTATGAAGAGACTTGTATTGGTTGCGGAATCTGTGTGAGAAAATGCCCGTTTAAAGCAATATATATAGTTAATCTGCCAGACGAGCTTGAAAAAATGCTTATTCATCGGCACGGTGTAAACGGGTTCAAGCTATATGGATTGCCGGTTCCCCGAGAAGGAAAGGTTCTTGGTATACTAGGTAAGAACGGTACAGGCAAGACAACCGCCCTAAGGATATTAGCAGGCGAGCTTAGGCCAAACCTAGGCCAACCAGGGCAAGAACCCTCATGGGATGAGATTATAAGGCGCTTTAGGGGCACAGAAATACAGAATTATTTCCGCGCCTTAAAGGAGGGTAAGATAAGGCCTGCCCACAAGATACAGTACATTGACATTGTTCCACGCAGAGTCAAGGGAACGGTTGCGCAGCTCCTCGAACGAGCAGATGAGAGAGGAATATGGAGAGATCTCGTAAAAGAACTAGGTCTCAGGAATGCTTTAGACAAGGATATTAGAGTTTTAAGCGGTGGAGAGCTTCAAAGATTTCTCATAGCCGCTGTTCTCAGTAAGGATGCAAATCTCTACCTATTTGACGAGCCCGGAAGCTATCTTGACGTGAGAGAAAGGGTTAACGTTGCGAGAGTTATAAGGAACTATGTGCCAAAGGGAAGCTATGTCGTCGTAGTAGAGCACGATATAGCTATGCTTGACTACTTGTCCGACCACGTAGTGATAATGTACGGCGAACCCGGGGTCTACGGCATCGCTTCAAAACCATACGCTGTTGGCGCAGGGATAAATCATTTCCTAAAAGGCTACCTACCAGCAGAGAACATGAGAATTAGAAACGAGCCCATACGATACACCATAAATCCCTCAGAGATAGTTGCACAACCAGGCACACGAAAATACATAGAGTGGAGAAGGCTAGTAATTGAGCTCAACGGATTCACTCTTGAAGCTGAGCCCGGAGAGCTTTACGAAGGAGAAGTCCTGGGAATCCTAGGCCCAAATGCAATAGGTAAGACGACATTTGTGCGCACGCTAGCAGGAGAAATAGACCCAAAAGAGGGCGAAATCGTCAAGCCAGGCGAACAGCTAAAGGTCAGCTATAAACCACAGAGACTTAGTCCACAAACCCTTGGCGAAGATAAGACAGTTGAAGAGCTTCTGCGCGATGTAAACCCGTCAGCACTTTCTCCGGGGAGCTGGATAAACGTTGAAATAGTAAAGAGACTAGGCCTTGACAAGTTCCTTGATAGAAAAGTCGGCGAACTAAGCGGCGGAGAACTGCAGAAGGTAGCCGTAGCTGTAGCCCTTGCAAAGGAGGCAGACATATACTTGCTCGACGAGCCTTCGGCTTACCTGGATGTAGAAGAGCGCTTAGTAGTGGCAAAGGCCATCAAGCGACTCACAGAGGCTAGAAAGGCTGCAGCAATCGTTGTAGAACACGACATAGCCGTACAAGACTACATATCTAACCGAGTGATAGTGTTTACCGGGATCCCTGGACGCCACGGATACGCACTAAAACCGCTACCTCTGCATGAGGGAATGAACAAGTTTCTCGCAGACATAGGAATAACGATTAGAAAAGACCCAGAAACAGGCAGGCCGAGAATAAATAAGGAAGGAAGCTATCTTGATAGGCTTCAGCGCCGTCTAGGAAAATACTACTATATCCCAAGCCCGGGCGAGAAAGAAGAGAAGCAGCAATCAGCCTGACAGGATAATTCGTGAAACCTGACAGGCAAACATTTTCTTACTACTCCTGAAAACGGCTCCAAAACTCCTCACAGGATAATTATTCATACAATACTACTTAGCCGTAAGGTAGCCCGTAAGTATAAATGGATAAACAATGCTGCCGCTACAGCGAGTCGAGGAACGCTTACAAGTAGTAAATCAGTTCATAGTACCATTGCTAAGAGCTACAAAGCGCTATTCTACTCTATGGAGCCAAGTTACACGACTAATAAGAAAACCTACGAAGATATACACGTCTAGAGACTACACTGTCTCAATACTGGTTATCGATCTTCCAGCATCAAAACCCCTAGTATTGGTATACTATATTAGTACTCAGCGGTCTCGCCCTCTATCGCCAAGCCAACTAGAGCAAAGAATGCGATCCATGAGGAGACACGTTGAAAAGATTAGGGGAAAGCTGTTCGAAAGCGCCGACATAATCTATACAATATATGCACCTAAGGGCCTAACACAGGGAGCCCGAAGAAAAGCAAAAAGGAATTTTATCAACATCGCTAGGAGCTCCAAAGAGCTCCTAGCACCCCTAGCCAGGTACATAACAAGGAGGTTTCAAAGGCTAATAGAGAGCATTAGGAGTAAACGCATCTGGGGAGAACTTCCAATACTTATCTATGCTTTTCAAGAGATAGGGCGGAGCATTGGAGCACGTATAGACGATGTTTTGGATCCACCAACCGTTCTCAAACTCTCCTTGAAAGGGGGCACAATTTCCTTACTTGGACGAATGAGCCCTGCTTACTGAGCTTAGGCCTCTATAGATTTCGCGTAACAAGTATTACAAGTATTAATTACTTAAATGACTGTTTTAGCCTTGAACAAGCCGTTGAAAAGACTATAGCATAATCATGACCAATTCAACGGACCATTCATAAAGTATCTTGATTGAAACAATATCTCTGAGGCTTGTATTATGTCTTTATACATGCTGCTTGTATGCTATGGACTTATGATATCCCAATAACATTATTCATATTGATTAACTATTTATTTTAGATAATTTTAGAGTATAAATTATATTTGTAAAAGTTTAAATCCTTATGAACGACGTGGTGCAGGGTAGTACAGCGCAACAACGGCTACGGTGCGCAACCGTGGTTCCTGTGCGGTGTTCTAGCCCTATGTCCTACTTCGCCTGTAGAACTAAGCTGAGCATCTAATATCAACTAACACTTATGTAAATTATTGTAAGACTATATCCCTCCCACGATATGGATTAAGCAAAAATAGTTATGACGTAGTACAAGCTTAATGGAGATAGACGCACCTTATCCTGTATAGATAATGGTGCCTCAAAGAGATCTGCCTGAATCAACTATATTACTTGGCTCAGAAAGCGTCGTTAATGTTTAATTCCTTTTGCCTAGAATTAAGATAAGTATTCTTTCTCTTAACTAATACTATGTGAGACTACAGCACGTAGTTATACCGTGTTTTCTTTTGCTATTTTTCTTTTCATGATCTTTATCACTTTAATTAAGAATAATATATGACGCTATTTAGGAAATAAGAGCAATTTGTGAAAATCAAGCACTTATTGGGCAATCCATGGTGCAAAGCTGTTAATAGGCGGGTGTCTCCATAATAGTGTGGAGAGTATAGTCGTAGTAGTTGCGATACATGGGTGTAGGGATATGAGTGCAGAAGAGCGTAAGGTAACTATTAGCGTTATAAAAGCAGATATCGGTAGCATTGCTGGGCATCACAAGGTTCATCCAGATACAATGGCTGCAGCTTCAAGAGTTCTCGCGGAAGCAAAGAGGAAGGGGCTAATTATAGACTATTTTGTCACACACGTGGGAGATGACCTACAGCTCATAATGACTCATCGCAAGGGTGTAGATAACCCAGACATACATGGACTTGCATGGGATGCTTTCAAGAAGGCCGCGGAAGTTGCAAAGGAACTAGGCCTTTACGCAGCAGGCCAAGACTTGTTGAGCGACGCGTTCTCTGGCAACGTTAGAGGGCTTGGCCCTGGCGTGGCAGAAATGGAGATTGTGGAGAGAAAGAGCGAGCCAATAGTAATATTCATGGCTGACAAGACGGAGCCAGGTGCCTTCAACTTCCCGCTCTTCAAGATATTCGCCGATCCATTCAATACTGCAGGCCTCGTAATTGACCCGAGAATGCATGACGGCTTCAAATTCGAAGTACTAGACGTAATGGAGGGCAAGTACGTAATACTCAACGCCCCTGAAGAAATGTATGATCTCTTGGCTCTGATAGGTACGCCGGGCCGCTACGTAATCAAGAGGGTGTTCAGGAAGAGTGACAACGAAATTGGTGCTGTGGTCAGCGTCGAGAGGCTAAACCTGATAGCAGGCCGCTATGTAGGAAAGGACGACCCCGTAGCAATTGTAAGAGCGCAGAGCGGCTTCCCCGCACTAGGCGAAATACTAGAACCATTCAGCTTCCCACACCTAGTAGCTGGCTGGATGAGAGGAAGCCACTGGGGCCCACTAATGCCGGTAGGCCTCAAAGACGCTAAGTGTACCAGGTTCGATGGCCCACCAAGGATTGTGGGACTAGGCTTCAACGTAACCAAGGGTAGGCTAATAGGCCCAGTAGACCTATTCGATGACCCAGCGTTCGACGAGACAAGGAGACTAGCACAGATGATAGCAGATTACATGAGGCGCCACGGCCCATTCATGCCTCACCGCCTAGGCCCCGAGGAAATGGAGTACACTACACTACCGCAAGTGCTAGAGAAGCTCAAGAACAGGTTCCAGGAAGCAAAGGATTACGAGAAGTACATTAAGCCCAAGGTAAAGCACAGCGAGATGCTAAGTGGAACGGAAGAAGTACACGACTAAAAACGTCTTAGTGCTTTAGTAGTGTTTTTATCGGCACAATCCCTTATACTTTTATTATTTTAATAATTCTTGCTTTTGTGAATTAGTAGTCTGGCTATGAGGATGAGCTGGCGAGCTGCTAGTGCCGTGATGACGTGTACCTCCTCACCGAGCCTTACAGTTTTCGCATTGCAAAGTGTTAATCATTCCAAACAGTATTATATACTGCTTCTCTCCTTGTCTACTATGAGTTCCCGCAACTAGTAGGGTGGCTACATAGATGGGAACGGTTCTTCTATCGGGGCTACATGCGAGAATGGTTTCCGAGACAAAGACTAAGAAAAAGTATGACTGGATTGCTACTCTCGTTGTAAACTATAAGGCGTATCCAACAGCATTTGGAGACAAAGGTCTAGCGATAGCCCTTAGTGCGGAAAGAGTCGCTGAAGAATATCATGGCACGGTTAGAGTTGTGATAGCCGTTCCGGCCACTGAGATAACTCGTATCAGCGAGGTCGTAGACAAGGCAGTAGTATATGCCCAGCACGTTGACCCCTATGAGCCAGGTGCACATACCGGTTACTTGCCTGTTGAGGCTGTAAAGGAGGCTGGTGCTCAGGGGACATTGCTAAACCATAGTGAGCATCGACTAGTGCTAAGTGATATAGATAGGGCTGTGAGAAGAGCTACACAGCTTGGACTAGAGACACTGGTCTGTGCAGATACACCAACAGCAGCGGCTGCGGTAGCCGCGTTATCCCCCACCATGATAGCAATAGAGCCTCCCGAGCTCATAGGGACAGGAATACCTGTTTCGAAAGCGAAGCCCGAGGTCGTGACAAATACGCTAAAGCTCGTCAGAATGGTTAATCCCGATGTACCTGTACTGACGGGGGCAGGGATAACTAATGGCGAGGATGCCGCTGCAGCGATAAGGCTCGGTACTGTGGGCGTACTTGTGGCCTCTGCCGTAATGAAGGCAAGCGATCCTGAGGCTAAGATGCGGGAACTTGCAGAGGCTATGGTCAAGGCGACGGAGAAGAAGTAAGATAATAATAGGTTGTTTTTACCGAGCCCTCTTTACCGTATTTTGTCGTAAGGGGGCTATAATCAGTTCTGCTTAGTAATTCGAAATCGTTACTTCTTCGGCCTAGTAATGGAAACAGGATTGAGAGTGTTAAAATCACGTATTTAAACTAGTTTCGTGATAGAAACTCTGTTCCCGGAACAATGGTACGGTAATCTTTGCAACGGCGGGTGATTTTTATGAGCGCTGTTGCTCACTGGTCATCGTATCCGGCTACGGTTGATAGGGCATTATCGTTCATCGGTATAGAGATTCACTGGGCTATCCTGCAGTACGTTTTAGGACTACCATTTATGGCGTTTATTGCGCTGCTACTCTATAATCGTAGCAAAGACAAGGCATGGCTAAGATTCGCGAGAACGCTCGCAAAGGGCTTCGTAATAGTGTTCGCTGTTGGCGCTGCCACGGGAACTGCTAGCGAGTTCGGCCTAGTACTCATATGGCCTCATCTAACAGAGGCAGCGGGACGCTACATCTACTTCCCGTTATATGCTGAGATATTTGCGTTTCTAATGGAAGTAGTATTCATTTATATGCTCTGGTATGGATGGAACAAGCTATCGCCTAGAGCACTAGCGGCCGTCGCATTTCTAGGATTCCTAGGAGCGTGGTATAGTGCCTCAATGATTCTAAGTGTGAATAGCTACATGGTTGCACCTACTGGTGTGCTGCCAGCATACAAACCTGATGGCACGTATTTGTATTCACAGGGCTATCCAAAAATGACTGTATACGTGCCCAACGATATAGTGCCTTTACTAAATATTACAGCGCTAAAGGCAGGAGGAGTAGAAATACTAGGTGCTAGTGGCAACGCGGTTAAAGTAGCTATACCTGCCAAGGTCGTGCAACAGCTCGTAAGAGAAGCTTGGACAGGAGCCACGCTTGGAGAAAGCATTTTAGTCAAAGGCGGCTTCGTGAACATGACCACTGTCAAGTTCCTTGCATCGCACCCAGAAGTTGTTAGAGAAATCGCAACAAAGCTTGGAGTTCCAGCAGCCTCTCTTGCCGGCATGAATGATGGGTTGCAGATGCTGCTAAATATACCGGTCAAGAATGTACTAGACTACATACTTATGACAACAATAAAGAAAATAGGATTCATGAGTGTGACGTTCAAGAGCCCAGTATATCTCGCAACGCTTATGCATACAATAGGTTCTGCTCTCACTGTCTCAGGATTCACGGTGCTCGCAGGCTATGCGCTAAGATTGCTAAGAATGCCGGAGAACGCTGATCCCGAGTACCGCAGATACGTTGTAAAAGCATTCAAGTTTGCAGCAGTATTTGCAGCCATAGTGATAGCTTACCAGGGATTCATTGCTGGTCATGAAATGGGCAGGGCTGTTGCTGAGTGGAATCCAGAGAAGTTTGCGGCAATGGAGGGCACAAGCGAGCACATCTTGAGTCTCTCGAAGCTGCTCGGGGCAGATAAGATAATGCCGCTAATAGCGTATGGCTCAATGAATGCCAAGCTACCAGTGTACGATAAGATACCCGCCGATTATTGTAAGTGCAAGCTCGCAGGAACACCGCCAGTAGAGGACTGCAGGCCTCCAATAATAATCCATTATGTCTACTATACAAAGATAGGACTCGGCATCCTAATAGGGCTATACGGGCTAATAGTGGCCCTGATAGCTATTAGGAATAGTTGGAGCTTCGTGGACAAGCTCCTTAACGCTCTGAGGATAAGGGGCGAACTACCATCAAGGACTCTGTTATTACTCGCGCCAGTAGCAGCATTCCTAGCACAGCTCGTAAGTACTATGGGTTGGTTCGTGAGAGAAGTCGGTAGAAAGCCCTGGAGCATATACAGTGTAATGACAGTTGATGTTGCACATACATTCAATCCTGCACCGCTGTGGCAAGTAGTGCTCGTCGCGCTCTTCTACATAAGCGTGGGTATTGCGCTAATTTATGCCGTCTATAAGGTCCTATGGGTTCCAGGGAAGCCCAAGCCACAATAGCTTTTTTAGGTGATTTATGATTCTGGTCAAGTCTTCAAAACATTTCAATGAAGGTAGGTGATGCATCATGGTAGGGCTTGCCCCGGCATTCCTGGCGTTAACGTTCGGGCTCCATATAACAATGGTTAACTTGGGAATAGGGCTAGCGTGGCTGGTACCATATTTAAAGTGGAGAGCCGATCGGGGCGAGAAAGACCTTGAGCAAGTAGCTAGGAGCCTTATGAGGTTTTACGCGGCCACCTATGGCGTTGCAGGAGTATTCGGTACAGCGTTTACAGTATTCCTGCTAAGCTATTATCCGGGATTCATAGGCTTTGCCGGAGACATCGCGATGATCCCGTTCGGTATAGCCATAGTCATGATAGCCCTCCACTTCTTCGCGATTTCAGCGTTCTGGTACGGCTGGGATAGGTGGAGTAGAGGGACTCACTACTTCATAGGCTTCTTGCTAGGAATATCGGCGCTCCTAATACCCCTCGGCTTCAGGGCAGTCTTCGCCTTCCTAAACATCCCTGCAGGGTTAGGCTACGATCCTGCCGCAAAGAAGTTCTATCTAGATGTGGCGGCAGCTATCTTGAAGAACCCAACCTACATACCGCTCTACGTCAAGAGCATTGTAGCAGCATTCACGACAACGTTCCTCGTAGTGATGGGGGCATATGCCTACAAGTACTTCATAGTAAACAGTGAGGCCGAGAAACAAGTTTCACTCAAAGTAGCCAGGATGATGGCAAAGCCAGCAGCCGTAGGGCTTGCGTTAATGCTGTTACTAGGCCTCTGGTACGCCTTTAGCCTAGAAAATATACCATATAAGTTCAACAACGTCTTTGCAACCCTTGGATTGAAAGTAGGATACGGTAAAGCATACTATGACGTATCATGGCTGTTCGTGCTAAAGATGCTACTATTCTTGTTCCAAATAGTCGCGGTGGCATATGCCTTTAAAGCAGTAATGAGTGGAAGAATAAGCAGGACTCATGGTAGGATACTGCTCTATGCTGGTGTAGCGGCACTCTTAACCGTGGCTGCAGGAGAATACCTTAACGCATTCAGCCAGTACCCGTTCTTCGTAGCAGTATGGCCTGACGTCCTAGCAGGCCACATACAGCCCACAGACCTAGCAAAATACGGTATAAGTATACCTGCTAGCTCGCTGCCAGAAGTAGTAAGCAAGATAAACAGTATAGTTCTACTCGACAAAACACCTACAGTATCCAAGATTCTCCAGGGCCTTGGCATAGACAAGTACTTCCCAGAAGTAAATCCCGTAAACGAGATAGCAGTCGAGGGATCAGTAGTAGCCCTCACTATCGGCTTCCTAGTATTCCTACTAGCAGCTGCCGCATACCTGGTATTCTACATACTGCTTCGGCCAAGCTCTCCGAAGAAGGTCGAAGAAGCGATAGCGGAAGAATACTAGCAAAGTAATCGATACAAATCTAAGCGTTTTACCCCTTTCTTCGCATTATTTTTCACTCATCGCTATACCGAAGCTACTTATCACTCGTAGATCGCTCTTCCATCACTTCTAAGCTTAACGCACCTAGAGAGTCTATGAGAAATAACACGTCCTTTTTCAATAACATGTTTTACCTTAAACCCGTGTAGCTCTAGTATATCAGCCAGTATCTTACGATGACAGCGCCATGGCAGGCGCTCCTTACAAATAATGACAGTGCGATATTGGCGTGCAAGCTCCTCTAAGCGCAGGACGGCTCGCCATGCGTCTTCGACGAGAGTCACATAGAGCGCATATGCCCGAAACCCCTCTGACGTGAAGCATGAAGCCCCTTCAACACCTTCCGGCACATCTATCCCGATCCTACGATAGCCTCCAAGCACATCACCCATCCAGAGATAAATATAACCCCTTTCTCGAAGCTCCTTCTCGAGAACCTCTTTACGAAACCAGGGAAACCTCCTACTTGTGGGCCAGCGGCGTACATCAATAACCAGTTCGACACCGTAATAGCTCAATATATCAAAAAATTCTTGTAGACTGCGCGTACTGTGGCCGAGAGTATAGACTATTCTCCTAATAGCATTCACGTCAACGTCTCCGCGTATTAGCTATGTAAACCGAGAACTCATCTTATATAGAACTCTCGGACCTAACCCTGGTTCTTCCATCTCAGTTAATTCTAATCTTGTTAGCCTCTTGCTCTTCTTTGTATAGGTGAGCAGAGGAAAGCTGTTGAGTATATTGTGGAACTCCTTGTTCCCGCTAAGGGTCCTAGTACGGGATTGTGCTCAGCTACGTATTTATAGGCAGACTTATTATCTAGATACGACCCATCTATACTTGACTAAATGTTTGTGGTAAACTATGTTAGGAAAGATTCTTGGAGCAATAATTATTCTCGGCGCAGTGTTCTTCGCTGCAACCTGGTTCTTCACCGGACTAGGACCCATGGATATAGTAAAGGCTGTTACTGGTCCTTCAAAAACAGATGTAACATCAGAAAATAGCAATTCATTCGCATATAACTATGTGATAAGCGTAGGAGAACCTATTAACAAAAAGACTAGCTTCGCAGTAGACTTTCACGTCGTCAAGAAAACTAGCAATACGATATGCTATACTTACAAGGTGACAAGCGTTACAGAGGGCAGTGCATCAGACGCCTACAATTTCATGGAGCAAGCATATGGCGCAAAAGAGGGCACACCGACATGTACGCCACTTAGCACGGAAGACAAGAGCCATAAGCCTTGGTTTCCTCTCGTTAGTAGTAGTACAACAGTGGCGGCAAAGAAGGCTGAGAACGGCTACAAGTATAGCTACAAATACGTATTTGGAGTACTACGAAGCTTCCACATGGAGACAACTTATCGCTCAGCGAGCGGCACAGCGGCTCCGGCAACAATAGATATGAAATTCGTAGGCGCACAGAGCAGTGCAAAGCCAACAAGCAAAACAACAAGCACGACAAGCAAGGGCAAGAGCGAACCATCATCTCTGGACGTACATGAAATAACATATAGATTCCAATGGGAAATACACCAAATAGACATAGTAACAGGAAAACCAGCCGGAACAGTAAACCTAGACTACACAGTAAATGTAAGCGTAGTAAGAAGGACCGCAGATACGGCTTGCATAAAGTACTCTATAGTGGACATTAAACAAGGCGACCTAGCGCAAGCTAAGCAGCTCACAGAGGAAGCCCTAGGATATCCCGAAAACAAAGAAGTCTGCACAAACATAGCAGCCGAGCCAACACCAGATCAGATACCCTATTTCCTATTCAACCCTAAGCTCACAAAAAGCGACATAAAATTCAACGGTAACGAAGCCAAAGGAGTACTCGCAGTAAAAAATGGCATACTATACAGCCTAGTCCTTAACACGAAGAACACCATCACGGATGAAAACGGTAATGAAGTAGCATCAGCACCAGTCAAACTCATAGTAACGTTAATCAAACTAAATTGAAGCAAAGCCGTGCTAGCCTACTATTACAAATAGTTCGGGACTCCCCTAATAACTGGCTTAGGCCAAATAGTGAATGTTAATCATCGGAGAATTTTTATTAAGCTTGAACAAGTTCTATAATTTTTATTTAGTTTCTAATTCTAGGAACTTTGGAACTTTTAGCTTTAGTACGCTTAACATAAAAGATTGCACAGGAAACGCTGTGCTTTTTAGCCTCAGCTTAATCTACAATGATGGGAAAGTCTAAATGCTTGATATTTGTTGGCGACCTCGAAGGCAAGCATTTATATGGCTGCTCGTCAGCATCGTGTTCGCGTTGTTGGCAGGCATATTCAGTTACTATGCCACGTCGGCTAAAACGCTAGTCTTTGCGGCTATAATCTTCTTCGCCGTATTCATAATATCGTTAGTGGCTGCACTGGTATACTATAATAGGTATAGGGTTTGCAAGGCCAAACATCTAGCAAAGAGAGCATTTAAGCACAGACCATAGTTTTCCAAACACCTCTTTAAGATTCCAGGCCGCGCCTTAATGCATCCTCAACAAGCCTTTCGATTTCTTGTAGGTGAGTTCCTCTGGCTGCTCAAGGTAGACACATCCCTCCGGCTCTATGCATAGCTTCACAAGCCTAGCGGGCTTGCTATAAACTGTTGAAACAATATCTATAGACTTCAGCGCCAGCGGAGCCAATCTTAGCAAGTAGCCTCGTCCAATACGCTCCCCAAAAGAGAGCAATTTTAGAAGATGTGGCGGGCCCGCCGGGATTTGAACCCGGGACCTCCGGCTCCGGAGGCCGGCGCTCTGTCCTGGCTGAGCTACGGGCCCATCCTAGTCCGCTTTGTTCTCGGCGGGCCGCTGGTTCCGTGATTTATGGTTGGAGGAGTGGTGTATATTATTTGGTCTTCGCCGTGTCAGTTTAGAGGAGTACTCGTGGGACCCATAGCTTGTTTCCAACGTATTTTCCTCGTAGCGGGATAGGGTAGCCACACCTTGGGCACTTGCACTTACCGTTGCTACAGTCTAGGTTGAAGTATGTGACGCGGTACCTTTCCCGCCTTATTAGTACTTTGCCGCATCGCGGGCACCTTGTTGTTTCTAGTTCGGGGTTGCCGATGTTGCCTACGTAGATGTGTTCTATCCCGGCCTTCTTTGCCTTGTTTCTCCATTCTAGGAGCTTGGCTATGGGTGTTGGTGGTTTGTCCCAGCGGTGGGCCGGGTAGTAGCGGTTTATGTGGAGCGGTGTACTGTGTCCCAGGTATTGTATGTGCTTGTCTATTATCCATTCGAAGCACTCTGGGTCATCATTTGTCCCGGTGACCACTAGGTGGACCATTTCCACGTGGCCGCCGCGATCGAGCACTCTGCGCGCATTGCGGAAGACATATTCATGGTTTATGGGGGCCAGTATTCGCTTTTCGCGGAGCTTTGGACAGCCCTTGATATCTATGCTCCAGCCGTCAACTCCTGCCTCGATGAGCATGTCTAGCGCCTTTAGGGTGAAGTAGCCGTTCGTCACGACCGTGGCGTATAGGCCGTGCCTCTTCCCCAGTTCGAAAACATCCACTAGGTAGTCGAAGAGCGTGGCTGGCTCATTGAAGCTCGCGCATAAGCCCTCGTCTCCTCCTCGCAGAGCCTCGCGGACAAGTATCTCCGGCTCAACTACCGGGTCGTCGGGCTGGGGGTGGCGGAAGCTGAGGCTGTGGTTCTGGCACCAGGGGCAGTAGAAGTTGCAGCCCCATCCCGAGAACGTTAGGGCGGTGCTGTTTGGCCAGTAATGGAAGAGCGGCTTGATCTCTATTGGGCGGCTCTCCGCAGCGCTTATCCTCCCATAGCCGAGGTGGTAAAGCTTTCCATTAATGTTGATATAGTTTCCACATGCGCCCCGCGCACCAGGTGCTATTGGACAGCGCCGCTCGCAGACAAGGCACCGTGCAAATCCCGGCTTATCGCGCACCGGTTCCCAGAGCCTGGCTGGAGGCCCTATTTTCTTCTCCACGCAAGGACACCTCTATGGACTTGGAGCTCTGCTCTCCCTTTGCGCTTTAACGCTAAGAGCAGGGCCCGGATAGTAGGCGAGAGAACGGAGTATGCTCGCCTACTACGACTATACCCTAGGGCCTCCGCCACCCTAGCTGCAACTTCATCGGCGTGGACGGGCTCCTCGTCCCTCCCCGGCAAGACTTGTTCAACAAGCCTTAGCATCTGATCTATTTTGCCAAGGTTAGAGTCAAGGACTCTGAGCACCTCTCTCTTACCCTCGGCTATCGAGCCGTGGCCCGGCACAAGTATGTCAGCATCGAGGCTTTTCAGCTTGTTAAGGCTCCCCTCAAGCCAAATAGTGCTAGTATGATACGGGAGAGGAGTCTTTTCGAGATAGTCTTTGCCGAGCACCGTATCGCCAGCCGCAAGTACCCTTCCCAAACTAGTTTCAATCATATATACTAAGTGTCCTGGTGTATGACCGGGCGTCGCTAAGGCCTCAATAGTGCCGATTACGTGGCCATGCTCAAGTGCTGTGTCTACGCGAACTCCTCTGCCAACAAAGTACTTCGTTATCATCTCTTCATCGATGGGGCCGGCCCACCCAATAGTGGCCATCTGGTTAATGGCAGGGTTTTCTATGAGAGGTAGGCAGTGGCGAGGGGCAGCAACTAGGGCACCCATATCGTGGTAGAGTGCTGCATACCTGAAATGATCCGCGTGGCCATGGGTTAAGAGCACGTATCGAGGCCTGGTCGGTAGAAAGGCTGGTTTCAGGGACGCATCAATAACAATGTCTCTATAGATAATCGTATTTGTTGACAGATCCCCGATGCATACTACTATATCGCCTATCTTGTTACAAGTGCTCAATTCTTTGCACCCGGCTTTAACGGCATAAGACTTACTAGCTAGTAGTCGCCTTAGACGAGTTTCAGAACAGTTGTTTGATATGTTTAAGCTTACTCTCCGAGAGCGTTCTGGCCTCGGTACTTGTCTAGTAGGTGGCGAGGTTTGCTGGCGAGCCCGGTACTGGGATGCTTAGTGCGTTTTAACAAGAACTTAATGGCTGGGACCAGTATACCATTTAGCTTTGAATGTGTTGTTGAAGAAAGTATAGATACCTATGGCGATGTAGTCAGGGTTGCCGAGAGTGCTGCTTCGTATCTCTCGGATCTCCTGGGCCTGCACCTAGAGCTCGGTAACAAGGTTCATTGGGAGTTTATAGGTCGTCGATTCAACCTTTATGCTTACGAACTCCTAGGCGGTGGAACGAGTATAGGCGAGCTCCGGGTTATCGAGAACGGAGGATATGTGATAAACATTAGTGGTGTTCTAGTGGATAGTATAGTCAATCGTGTTGAGGGAGACCTAGCTGATGAGCTGCTAAATAAGCGAGTGATAAGTAAGGGTTATACGATGAAAACCGTTTTCCTTGAGCCTTTAAGCATGGAGCTAAAGCCCTCCGGGCAGGTAGTCGTTCCCCGCTTCATAGTCTACGCGGCTGAAGGTATACCCAGTGTTAAGCCGGAAACTTGGAGACTAAGAATAAGGGGCGCTGTCAACGAGGAAACTGTGTTGGGCTACCAAGAGCTAGCGAAGAGGGCACGCTCTCTCGGCGAGAAGGATTTCCACTGCGTAACAGGATGGAGTGTTAAGTCGAAACAGTGGCACGGCGTCCCCCTGGCGGAGCTCCTTGAAGAAGCAGGCGTTAGGCCTGGCGCAAAATGGCTCGGGGCTAGAAGCGTCTCAGGCTATGCATCAATAGTCCCGCTAGAAATAGCGCTTCGGGAAGGAATAGTGGCTACACATGTAGATGGTAAATCGTTGACCAGGGAGAACGGGTTTCCGGCCCGTCTTTTCTTTCCAAGCTTGTATGGCTGGAAAGCCGTAAAATGGGTCCAAGAGATAATCCTGCTAGAGGACTATGAAGACGGTTACTGGGAGTCGTTATCGTATCATGAGCGTGGGCTCGTATCCTCAGAAGAGAGATTCAAAATACGTAATCCCGCTATAGCTAGATATAGGCGCCTCGTAGGAGAATCTCGTAAACTTCCGCCCGAAAGCTAGAGATAGTGAGTCCTTATCTGTTTGTAAATTAGGGGTAAAGATCATTCTCCGTCAACAGCTTATCGATGAAAATGTACAAGCGTTCTCCGAGGTAAATGCCTTAAACTATAGACTGCATGGCAAATAGTTAGGTTTTCAACCTTTCTATATTTCTGTAACCTTTTGGCAGAGACTTTTATTAACAGGCGTGAAAGTAGTCTTAGTAGGGAAACATTGGTGCTAGGCGCTGAGGTTGCAGAGAAGCGGGTGTTGCTATGATGTTTGAGGTTTCACAAGTAAAAGTCTACGTGAGCGATGGCAAGGAGGTAGTAAAGGGAGTCAGTCTTAGCTTCTCAAAGCCGGGAATATATGTCATTATGGGGCCTAATGGGGCAGGTAAGAGTAGTCTTGTCAATGCTATTATGGGGCATCAAGGCTACGTAGTTGAGGGAAGAATAGTACTAAATGGCGAAGATATCACTAAGCTACCGACCCATGAAAAAGCACGTAAAGGTATAACTCTGGCTGTTCAGATGCCTATTGAGATAGAAGGAGTCCGCGTAGCTGAGATCTTGACGAGAATAATCAAGAGATTTAGAGGGATAACGAAATCGGAGGAAGCTTCCCGCCTGGCACGAGAACTTCTATCCATTGTTGGTTTGCCGGAAGACTTCTTGTACCGTTACTTCATGGTTGGGATGAGCGGTGGAGAGCGCAAGCGCTTAGAACTTGTGAGAGTTATTGCCCAGAAGCCAAAGGTCGCGCTTCTCGACGAACCCGATAGTGGAGTCGACGTTGAGAGCATGCCCTTGATAGCAAGGGCTATTAAGAAGCTTCGCGACGAGGGAGCAATAGTTATACTCATATCGCATCAGCCTCGCTTATTCGAGTACCTTGAACCGGATGAAGTATACGTAATGTATGATGGTAGAATCGTCTTGAAGGGTGGGCTCGAAGTAATCAAGCTTATCGAGGAGAAGGGCTATACATGGATAGCCCAAAAAAGTGGTGGAGGTAAACAACCATGAGGAGTCGGGACGCTGCTTTAACCGATAAGCCTCTGACTGAGCTGAGCAGGGACGATATCATAGAGTTTAGCAAGAGGAGAGAGGAGCCTGAATGGGTACTTCGCCGAAGGCTTGAAGCATACGAGTATCTACGGTCTACACCACCCGATCCAAGGATAGACCCCTTCATGGAAAGAGTCACCTACAAGACTTTCATTGAGAGCTTGGAAAACCCTGTTTTGCCGACAGAAGAAGCTATTCGTGCTGCAGAGAGGCTTGGCGTAAAGCCTGAGGAACTTGAAGTCCTCGCTAGCGGATTTAGCATAGATGTTGATAATAGGCTCGTAAAGGCCGTTCTAAAGTTCTTCGAGAAAAAAGGCGTAATATTCACTAGTATGGATGAGGCTGTAAAGAAGTACCCCGTAGTAAAGGACTATGCATTCCGAGCACTTCATCCAAGGCTTAACAGGAAGACAGCTTATCACGTCATGCTCTGGGCCGGTGGCCCCTTCATCTATGTACCAGCAGGGGTTAGGATACCTCAGCCGCTCCAAGGCGTCTTCATAATTGGCCGCGAGGGTCTTGGCCAGACCGAGCACACACTAATAGTCCTTGAGGAGGGTGCTGAGCTTCACTGGATAGAGGGATGTACAACGCCAATAGCGCTACGGTACGCTGTTCACTTAGGAGGATTAGAGGCATTTGTAAAGGATAATGCAAGACTCTATGTTGCTAGCATAAATAATTGGCTAGGCGAGGTCCACCATATGCCTGTTAAGCGCGCAATAGTCGAGGGCAGGAATGCATACGTGGAGCTAACGTCTATAGCATTCTACTCGACAACGTCCAATACGTCGCCGCGTGTAGATGTCGAAGGAGAGAATAGTAAAGCCGTTATACAGAACATTGCGCTTTATCGCGACAAGCAGAAGATCTACAGTGCGCCACTAATACGGCTCAACGCGCCTAAGACGTCTGCCCAAATACTTAACCGCACAGTTGTAAGAGATGAGGCGGAAGAAGAGTTCCGTGGCGAGATATACGCAGCGCGCGGAGCCAAGGGCGCGACCGGCTTCATGAGCTGTAACACATTGATAATAGGAGAGCGCGCTAAGAGCATAACAGTGCCAGCAATAGGCTCAGAGGAAAAGGACGCAGAACTTAGCCATGAGGCAAGTGTTGGTAGAATAAGCTACGAGAAACTATACTACATGGCACTTATGGGTTTCAGCGAGGAAGAAGCCACATGGCTGATAGTAAACGGGTTCTTCGAGCCCGTGATAAACAAGCTCCCAATAGACGTGCAAATAGAAGTAAAGAAGATACTGGAACTAGCTCTGCTTGGACACTAGGCTTTTTAAAGCGCTTGCTCTGCCCCCCAAGCCCTGGCCAAGATTTTTATAGACTTGTTTTCTGAATTTGGCGTGACAAGCGTTACTTATTTAGAGATGCTGACCCCCTTTATCCGCGCTTGGGTCAACTATTTTGGCCGCTGCTGAGGCGATAGCAGCAATAATCTTCTCCATCACTGTGGCAGCTATAGTTCTAAGAGTTGTAGACGAAAGTGTTGCAGGCCTTGCTGGCTTAATAGCTATGATCGTCTTTACCAAATATAGTCCTCTTGAAGCGTTTCGGATTATCGACTGGAATGTTATCGCGATACTGCTTGGTATGTGGGTTATAACAGGCTATATGATTGAGGGTGGTTTTGCGGAGGCTGTCGTATCCCTAGTTGCTAAACGAGTGAAGAGCTATCGTAAGTTTTTGCTAGCTATGGCTATTCTTGCTGGCTTTGTATCTATATTTGTTGACAATGTTCTCGTAATTCTTCTTTTCGGCTCCATAGTTCTCGAGGCAGCTCGCCGCGCAGGAGGCAATCCTGTTTTGGCAATACTCCTTATAGGCTTCTCTGCAAACTTCATGGGCACAGCTCTGCTGATGGGTGATCTTCCACCGCAGCTTCTCCACAGCATTGCGGGGGCTGAATTCCTGGACTTTATATGGAGCCATGGTAGGCCGAGTAGTTTTCCCTTGCTCACGGTGACATTCTTGCTCGTCATAATGTCTATGTATATGTTGTTTGTGGCGAGAGAGCCAGAGAGCATGGTAAAGCTTGATGAGGCAGAGACTGGTTCGCAAATAAATAAGGCTGTTTTAACAATAGGCTTAGCAGGATTTATCGCAACTGTTATAGGTATGGCTATTAGGCCTCTTCTCGGAGCCCCATTGGGCTTCATAACTATAGCGGGTGCGGCAATCACCTCGCTGATCGGAGAACTATACAACAAGGCCTCTGCAAAAGGTGTTAGCTTCGAAAAAGCCTTAGAACATGTTGAATGGCGTGCACTACTCTTCTATGCATCGCTCTTTGGCCTCGTGGGCGGGCTTGAGGTTAACCACGTTCTCCGCTCAATAGCGGAACACTTCGTAGGCTTCATAGAAGCAAGCCCCTATATAGCCTATACAGTGTTCTATTGGCTTGTCGCATTACTAGCATCCGTAATTGAGCATGATGCTCTCTTGCTGACTTTTCTCTACCTCGTGCGCGATGCCGCAACACTTAGCGGGGTTAACGCCTGGCCACTGTACTGGGGCATGGCTTGGTCAGCCACTCTTGCTAGTAACTTAACTGTTGCCGCTGCACCAGCCCTTTATGTCGCGGTTGCAATGGCTGAGAAATCAGGATATAAGGTCACGCCAAAAACGTTTCTAAAATATTCCGTCCCATTTGTGCTACTCTCGCTCATAATTCAGTACGTGCTCTCAATACCCATATGGGCACCACTTATGACAATGAAATAAGACTAGGCGGTCGTCAATTGAGCTGTACAGTCTTTCTCGGAACCGGGTTAAAACTTAACACACTCTCCAAACTATTAATAGTAATTGACGAAGCCGAGGTGCAACCCTATGGCTACAATAAAAATAAACATGGAAGCAGATATAAACGATGAAGTAATAGCCAAGTTTGTCGAAATGCTAAGCAAGGCAGAGAAGCCTCCAGAGCGCATAGACATAAGCTTATCAAATATCTCGGGAACAATAACGATTCGAACAGTGTACAAAGAAGAAGAGGAGAAACAGTAGACATCAATATATCCTCTTCGGAAATAATGAAATAGTCAATAACCTTTATCCATGTTTTTCCCTTTAAAAATACGTAAGAATTAAAGATTGTCTGAATTAAAAATGGTTCATTATTTTAAGTAGGCAGGTAGACTAGTCAATCTTCGGCGGGGTTATTTATGGTTCCGAAACTCCGTATAAGAATTGAGGTTGATGACAAAGTACACGAGATAGATTTGTCGAGGACATTCTTTGAGCTTAACTGGAAAATAAATGGATATGAAGGAAGATTTCGTTTTCTTTCTACCAAAGCAGAAATCATTGTTGATAAATTCCCGGTTAGTGAGATAATGAATCCTCTCAAGCTCGCCAAGATGTTGCGTTTATTACGCGAGCTTGCAGATGAACTTTCAAAGAGCCTTGGCATCGACATAAGCGTCAAGCTAGCTGAAAGCATTGCCGTCTTCGAGGCTAAGCATAAGGAGTAAGATGTGGTACAAGCTATGTAGCCGTGCATATAGCAATTAAGCCGCATCCTTAATATACTATCCCGGTTAGCCCTCTTGGTGTCGGATCGATATGTACTCGCAATAGACCAAGGTACTACCGGGACTAGAGCAATAATCTTTAATGAAGATGGTTTACCGGTAGCTAATGGTATTAGCTACCGTGAGCATAGGCAAATCTATCCCCGTCCAGGCTGGGTTGAGCACGACCCCCTAGAGATATGGAACAACACGAAAAAAGTAGTGCACGAAGCCATAAAAAACAGCGGAATAAATCCTAAGAAGATAGTCTCTATAGGCATTACTAATCAGCGAGAAACAGTCGTTGTCTGGGACACGAGGACAGGGCAGCCACTATACAATGCAATTGTCTGGCAAGATAGGAGAACAGCTGATATCAGTGAGGAGCTTAAGCGCAATTACGGTGAACTAATACATAGGAAGACGGGACTTATTCCTGATCCTTATTTCTCGGCAACAAAAATAATGTGGCTAATGAACAACATTGAGGGACTTAGAACAAGGCTCGAAAGGGGCGAAGCAGTTGTAGGCACGATTGATTCATGGCTCGTATGGCAATTAACGCATGGCGCACGAGATGTTCCGACACCCGAGAAAAGAGGCACCCACGTAACCGATTATAGTAATGCATCTCGAACTATGCTCTTTAACATAGAGAAGCTTGAGTGGGACAACGAACTTCTCGAGATAATGGACAAGATTCCGGAGGCTGCTTTGCCTCTACCGATGCCTTCAAGCCATAAAGAGTGTTATGGCCATACCGGTCCTGAGGCCTCGAAACTTATTGGGGCGGAGATCCCTGTGTGCAGTATCATAGGTGATCAGCAAGCAGCGCTCATCGGTCAAGCAGGGTTCAATAAATCAGACATGAAAGCCACATACGGGACAGGTACCTTTATCCTTGTCAACACCGGTAAAGACATAGTGTATTCTCGGAGAGGGCTGCTTACTACAGTATATTATTCCATGAGGCCTATGGACGCCTATTATGCCATCGAGGGCAGTATCTTCGCAACGGGTGCCGCTATTCAATGGCTAAGGGATGGCTTAAAAATCATAGAGGTACCGGGCGAGGTTGACGCCCTCGCCGAGGCTGCCAAGGATACGGGTGGAGTATACTTCGTTCCAGCATTTACTGGTCTAGGAGCGCCGTACTGGGATCCATATGCAAGAGGGCTCATTATAGGTTTGACACGAGCTACTGAGAGAAGACACATAGTGCGCGCGGTAATGGAGTCAATAGCGTATATGACGAGAGATGTTGTTGAGGTTATAAGGGAGGAATCGGGCCTTGAAATAACTGCTCTGAAAACAGATGGCGGTGTATCGAAAAGCGACTTTCTAATGCAATTCCTAGCCGACATCCTCGGTATAGAGGTGCTAAGGCCTCTCGTCAAAGAAACAACAAGCTTGGGTGCTGCATTCCTTGCAGGAATAGCTGGAGGCTTGTGGAAAAACGTGGAAGACGTAAAGAGGCTCTGGCGTCCCGAGAAAGTGTTTAAGCCGAGCATGGAGCCGGAGAAGCGCGATAAGCTCTACAGTGGTTGGCGCGCAGCTCTGCGCAGAGCCTTAGGCTGGGCACGCGAAGTTCCATGGGCATATAGTTAGCAAAACAGCCAGGTTATTGTAGACTTATACGGTCTTTTGGATAAGTCTTTGCAACTACAAGCCATGCGGCCAGGCTCACAAGCCATAGCGACTCAAGTACTACAGCCGCATACATTATTGCTGTCCGTTCGGGATAAGTGTCCATGAACCACTCTACAAGTAGGCTGTATAGCGCTGGCCCTGTAGCCCACCCAGCGGTATTCAGTATATTGTATACTGAGAATACAGTCCCCCTATACTCTGGGCGTACACACTCGCTGATAATTGAGCTTATGTTTGGGTAAGCAAATGTTGTGAATAGTAGGCCTGCTAGTGCTAGAATTGTTGGAGGCAGTAGTGCTTTAAGCGAAGTAGAGCCATAGGGATAGGGGTACACGAACATCCCTAACATAGCTAAGTATCCGATTATTATCCCTATAGCTGAGATTTTTACTCGTCCAAGCACATCGCCTTTGTTGACACGGCTATCTGATAACTTTCCACCAATTATATGGCCTAACGCTATCGATATTGACGCTATAGCTAGAACACCGCTTGCAACCTCTTTAGTTATACCCCACCTCGTCATGAGGTAATCTACAGCGTAGAGCGTTATGAAGCCCCACGGAATGGTCCAAGGGATTATCTGCAACATCATTATTAATACGGTCCTATTCATGGCTGCCCTAAGCGCCTTGCGCAGACTATAGGCCTCTAGCCTTGCCGGCTTCTCGGCCTCACCTATTCTTATCCTATGCGAGAATACGTAGAGCGGTATTGTAAAGAAAATCACCATGAGCCCTGTCAAGAGATATGCTACTCGCCAATAGAATAGAATACCCCCAATAACCATGCCCACGAGGAAACCGAGTACACTTGGCGCATAGTATGCTGCATAGCCTGTACCCCTTTTCTCCGGAGGCATTATATCGGGTATGAAGGCGTAGATGACCGGTCCTATTCCTATCTTCGCGACGCCGAATACTATTAGTACTGCAAGCAGATATGCATAGTTCGTTGCTAGGCCCACCATTGTGAGTGAAAATCCGATCAAGAGGCCTAGTGTAAGCAGGAGCCTTGGACGGCCGAGCCTATCAGCCAATATTCCCCAAAGGAATGTTAAGGCCAGTCCAACGTATCCAGGCACCGTCTTCAATAAGCTTGCGTATACTCTCCAAGTTTTTTCGTCGCCAGGTATGATGCCCTCTTTCCACATTGGCTTTATTACTGCTGCTAACATGTAGTCACCGGCAAAATAAAATAGAACAAGCATTGCAAGCGAGAATAGTATAGCCGTAATGTTTGGGATCTTTTTGTCGCTCATCATAACCACCTCTCAAGAAATGAAATTACTTTCTCTCTATACTCTTGAGGATATTTTAGAATAGATTCGACATGCCTAGCATCAGTAATCCATAATTCGACGTGCTTGCCGGAAGAAACAGCTTTTTCGTAAAACTTTTTTACTTCGTCAAGAGAGACGAGATCATCTTCTTTGCCTGCAATAACTAAAAGAGGCTTTTTGAGTTTATCAGCATAGTTCATCATATTAAGTGCGTCTACGTCTACTTTTGCGATTCTTGATGCGAATCTAATTATTAATGGATAGGAGAGGAGAAGAAGATACCTCATTGGGCCCTTAATGCGTTTGATCCACCTCTTTCCCGACGATACGATATTAATATACGGGCTATCAGCTATTGTCGCGTCAACTCTGTCTTCTAATGCATTAAGCATTATAGAAACAGCTCCACCCATGGAGTAGCCTATTACGCCTATTTTCACGGCTTTATCAGGGAACTGATTCTTAATCCAAGATATTATCTCTTTATAATCCTCGATCTCTGTGTAACCGAGAGTAGTGTATTCCCCTTCGCTTGAACCGTGCGCCCTAAAATCGAACATTGCGACATTGTAACCACTTTTCGCGAGAAGCTCCAAAACAGGCTTCATATATCCTGTATCCCACTTACTTGAAGTATATCCATGTATAGCTATGACGGTCTTCTTACCGCCTACATCAATAAACCAGCCGCGTAATTTCACATTATCTCTTGTAACAACTTCTACATCTTTAAAATCGAAGCCAAGATCACGAGGACTCCATTCTTCTACCTTTCGTGGAGGTTTTAGTAGGCGGCGAGCAGAGACATATGCGAGCGCTGTAAGGAACCCGATAAACGTTAGCACAAGGGATGCAATAGCGACAATGGGCTGCACGGCCTAACCCGTTTTTCTTGTATCAGGTAACAGGATAATTAAATAATTACTGTGTGAGAATAAGAGAGTGGTGAGTGAAACGACTCCTCGCATACTTGGGCACAGAGGGTATCCTAGAAGGTACCCGGAAAATACTGTTGCATCGTTTCTCGGGGCTATTGTATATGGGGCTGATGGCGTTGAGCTAGATGTCTGGCTTACGTCCGATAATGAGGTAGTAGTGGTGCATGACCGAGATCTAAAGAGAGTCGCAGGAGTCGATAAGGATGTTAAGACAAGCAGTGTCTCCGAACTTAAATCAATCCATGTAGGCATGGGGCAAGTTGTGCCAACGCTTCGTGAAGTCCTTGAGGCTATCCCTAGAGGCTATGAGATATTCATAGAGGTAAAAGACGTTGATGCAGCTTTACCCTCATTAAAGATCGTGAATGAGCTCCAGAGACGAGAGGATGTAGTGATAATAAGCTTCAACGTTGATGTGTTAGAAATCATACGAAGTAATGACAAGGGTATTAGGCTAGGCATTAATATTGATAGCTTAGAGAAGGCTCAGTTAGCACTGAATCTAGTAGATGAGCTCAGTCTATATAGTGTTAATCCACCAATAGATGGAATAGAAATTATAGGAGTAAAAGGATTTGTAAATTACCTTAAGGCTGTAAGAGAGCGAGGTGCCAGGACGGCGATTTGGACAGTTAATGAACCGGAAAAGATTTCTAATATTGTTGAACTTGTAGACTACATTATGACGGATGATCCCTTGTTACTCAGAAGGTATTTTCAATGATTTTTATCTACTCTTCTTTATTATTTTTGATCTCTTATTGTTCGTAGTATAGAGATATGAAGCTATTGTTGCAGCCACGATATCCTGATAGAGTATTACACCCTTATATTTCAAATCCTTGTTAACAACTATTGCATAGTCTATGCCCTCTTCTTCAGCTTCTTCAAGTGCAGTCATTATGTGCACAAGGTCCTCATCTTCGTAAACAATAGGTGGCTTTCGTATCTCTATTTGACCTATAGGTGTTCCCGGAGGAGTTGCTAGAAGTTTTTCAAGGAAAGAAGCGTCTATTGCTCCAAGAACTCTCCCATCTTCATCAATTATCGGTATGATGTGTTGTCTTAGTCCCGCTATAAGCTCGATCGCCTTTGCAACAGTATCGCTTATTTTTAGCGGCTTAAACCTGCTCTCGTGTATCTCTAAAGCCTTCACACCTATGGCGAGGCCTCTGCGGCGAAGCATAGTAAGCACGGCCTCTATGTTGACTACCTCTGGCCTCACCCTATGGGGTAGCTGTGACTCATAGATAGTGTATTCACCGCTTATTTCTCGTGCAAGATAGCTTGCAAGTAGGGCCGGTACCAGTAGGCCATAGTTACCGCTCATCTCTGCAACCATAAGCGAGGTTGCAAGCGGGGTCTTCGATGCTGCTGCAAAGAATGCTGACATGCCGAGATACGAGTATATTAATGGATCAATACCGCTGAGAGGCCTTCCGATAATAACTCCATACGCGTACCCTATGAGTGCACCGGCCATGATGCCAGGAGCGAAGACTCCGCCGCTGCCACCAGTTCCTATAGAAAAAGCTGTAGCCACCATTTTTGCAAGTGCAACAATTATTAGTGCTAGTGCTATCCACGTGGTTGAGTTGTGAGGGAGCCAGCCTAAGACTATGTGCGGGTCTTCAAGGAACCTTGTAAGGAGTTGCCTACCTGACCCAAGAATATGCGGTAGAATCAAGCCCATGATCCCGGTTATCAACGCGCCAAGGACTGGCCTTAGCCAAGTCCTCTTAACGTAGTGTGAGAATAGCTTTCTAACCTTGTAGAATGCAAATACGTAGAACAGGCCGAAGATTGCAGCAAAGAAGGCTAGAATGATGTAGCTGCCAATTGCGCTAGCGGTGTATAGTACCCGTGTATCGGCCCGTATCTTTGGGAATACCTCACTATAGCCCCAGAAGGGCAGCGTTACTGCATAGCCAACTATGGCAGCAATTAGTGAAGGGACGAGTGCTTGTACAGCTATATCGCGGCGGAACAATACCTCAACAGAAAATATTGCAGTCCCAATAGGGGCCCGGAAGAGCGCTGAAAGGGCTCCAGCCATGCCGGAGACCAAGGCAATTCTCCGATCCCATAATCCTAGGCGTAGGCGTTGAGCAAGTGTGCTTCCAATACCCGCACCCATTAATGCACTTGGTCCTTCAACTCCGCCGCTGCCGCCAGTTCCTATGGTAAAGGCTGATGCTATGGCTTTTATTACGGGGACGCGGGTGCGCAGGATGCCGGCAAAGCGGTGAAACGCCCTAATTGCGGCATCAGTACCATGGCCCTCGGCTTCCGGTGCAAATTTGAAAACAAGAAGCGATGATACCACTGCACCCCCAGCTATTGCCGGGATAACGAGTAACGTATTTACGCGGCCTACATTATCGAGCACGGCGACCCCGAGGTCTGTGTAGCCTCTTGCCCCAATGCCTGCGCCGAGGAATCTTGCTGTTAACGATGTGACGAGTTCAAGCAATACGTAGAAGAATGAGGCAAATAATCCGCTCGCTGCTCCTATGACGGTGCCAAGAATTAGCCACTTCTCTAGGAACGTTAGCTTTGCTGCCAGTTGTGCGAACCTATACCTGATGCGGAGATTGAATGACCTTAAACTCTTTGGCGAAATTATTGTTTCAATGCTCAGCTTCATCAAAACTTTGCCCTCTTAATACATATGCTTAATCTCTCAGCAGCCTCCGTCATGAAATGAAATAAAGAACCCCTTAAACGCGTTAGGTTCTCTGTCAAGAAATAAGATATCAGAAGAATAAATCAGCGGGAACCGAGAATCTTCGTCAACACGTTCCTGGATAGCTTCGATCTAATATAGGGGTCAGCAAGTATACATAGAGTATATGCGATGAAAGTATAAACAATGAAAGGCTTACCTATAACTTTAAGCTCTACGAAAAATCTATGCGATGGAAGGGGTACAGGTATAAAGTATGCGACTATATAGCTTAGCGCAATATAGACGATGACCGGTAATGTTACGAACGCGATATCCTCTCTGCTAAGTGGCTTAAAGTGTACCAGGAAGCCGATGCTTGTTATGAGCGGCGCAATGATCGATGAAAACACCCATGCATTTACAGCAGCGGCCTTGCTAGATGATGCAATAAGTAGTACCATCATAAGGACTATATAGATGCTCCTAGAAAAGAGCACGAGCAACGATATCTTTAAGACTTTGTTACGTGCATTTTCGGCATCGCCCCTAGCAAGGCCGCTGACAATGGATCCCAAGAACGACTCGTATAATACCATAAGTGCTGCAATCGCTTGGTACCTTACCGCGCTGGTAGCCCAACTATAACGAGGATTAATAAGAAAAATTATGTGATCAGGATGGGCAAATGCAAATACGAGAAGCGGTGTAATTGCGAAAAGCGAGAAACGCATTGCCCCAAGTGTATTTTCAACAATTCCTCCCCGTAGAAGATATGTGGAGATATAGCCGAATCCCTGCATTATAGCTTCTCTTAACAAGGAGAACACTATGAGAGTCGCAAAAAAAGCAGCTACAACCTCCTTCCCCCAAATCCTATCAGCAATTATTGCATCAAGACTTGCAAGGATTACGGTTATTACGCTCGGAACATACACATAACCGTATCTAAACCATTCTCTGAGAATCCTTCTCCACGAGTTCGGCGATGGTTTAGCTTTACGTGTCCAACTATAGCCCGAAAACGCGGAAATAGTAGAGGCAAATATTGCACTAAGTAGTGCACCTAGTAACCCGCCATGCGCTAAATAAACCAGAGCCACGATCATCCCGGTATATATAGTTCTATAAATCAGTGTTAGAGCTGCATACCTTATTGGGCGAAGAGCGTTCATTAATATTCTTATAGCGTTATACATGCTCATCATTGCCACAGTAATGGATGCAACGAGCAGCAAGTAGCCACCAACGCCTAAGTAAGCGGCTACAATGAGCCCTACTAGCGCCGAAAATAGCGCAGAGAGCAGAGATAGCGCTATACCGGCCTCCCATGATCCAGGTATCTTCTGAGCATTGTATCTATAGGCCCAATCACCCATAAGTGTTAAAAGAATTGAGCCAAAGAACACGGCTCTCTTAGTTATAGTCTGGTATATAGCGTAGTCGTTTGGGCTTAGCCTCCTAACCAGTATAAACGAAGCTATAGTGCTAATTAGTAATGCGATCAAAGCGGAGGCCATTCTTAGTATAATAGCAGTCGTAATGCCGAGCCTTCTCAGTATCCATCCCCGCGCTGTGTCTTGTCAAAAGCTATTCAGGACGCGGCTACCAGGCAGGGTGCTCTGAGAAGCTTTCCGTTAAAAGAGGATTTCAGTACAGTTTACAAGAGTGGTGGAAAGAGTATTTTGCTCATAGGGCGTGAAAAGGAGTTAAAATCTTTACAAGAATACACTAACAAAACTAATGGAACAATAAAAGTTATGTACATTTATGGCGCTAAAGGAGTAGGTGTTTCAAGTGTTTTACGAGGTTTTGCAGCACGCCTTGCACGCAACGACGAATACACAGTACTATATATAGACTCCATAGAGGGCGATGATGTAGCAAGGGCAGTTGTGGCGACGGATAGAATCAAAGGGCTAGTTCTAAGTATGGCTTCTAGTACCGAGATGGAGCCGGGGCGCGCGCTCCTATATACGCTGCCTATTATTGCCATAAGGCTGGGTTTGCCCAATATTCGCGATAAAAGAGCAGTAATAATAGTTGACCACATTGACAAAGGAATTGGGCCTACGCGTACACCGGAGTATCTTGATTCTCTCAAGGCTTCGGCGAGAAAGCTCATCCAGTGGAGGGCTAGAGGCGTTACAATAATAGCTGGGGGGACCCAGCTAGGGCTTCAAGAGATTGAGAACAAGGGACACGTCCTCGGCATTGCTATGGATTTTGCTAGAATTGTTGGGCTCGAAAAAGAGCCTTATTATAAGTTGCTCGAATCACTCCAAGTGAATTTCTCGCTAACGCCTTCAGAACTATGGGAACTCACGGGAGGGAATCCAGGCGAAACATTAGTTCTCGCGAAGAGGTATCGGGGCGACCACTTATTCTGGTTAAGCGCTTTGAAGGCACGTCTCCGCAGAGTCATAAGGATAATAGAGAATAAGGGTCTTCTAGAAGAGCTTAGGAACGCGTTAGACGATCTCGGCAATATACACCCACGTGTTGCTGAGATTCTCCAAGCTTACGACATTGTCATTAGATGCGACAAATCGGTACTTGGTAAAGAAGACGAATACGATGAGTGCGGCTTAGAATGGCAGCTGCCTGTATACAAGAAACTGCTTACAGAACTATTATCGGTATAAAACATAGGTGATCAATCGTTTGACAAGGGGTCTCTTAAACAAAGATTGTTAGAGGTGGTTCGGAGGCTAGACATCTTAGAGGTATTTGAAGTACTATGGTTTGATAGTCTGGGTGCAAAATCGGCTTCAATAAAGATTCTCGGCAACGACTGTAACATTGTTGTTGACCCAGGAGCGGCAGCAATGCAGCCAAGCTACCCCTTGTCTCCCAGCAGGAAAGAAGAGTTACGAGCAGAAGCATTAAGGAAAATAGCTAAGGCCCTAGGCGAACCCTCAACGAGAGCAGTAATTATAACACATTATCATTATGATCACTATCCTCGTCCTGGCGAGCCCTTGCTGCCTTTAACTCTATTCAGGTCAAAGCTTATTCTTGCAAAAAACCCTAACGTATACATAAACGAGAGTCAATGGAAGCGTGCACGCACCTTTTACGAATCACTCATCGCGACCCTATCTAATCAAAGCGTGATGATCTATGATAAACCGGCTCCAATAGGCATTGGCGACCCCACGGAGAAGCTTACAATAGCTATGTCCAGGAGCTTCGGAAACTATGATAGTAGACGTAGGGAGCTCTTAGAAAGAGGAAAGTCCTGGTTTAGAAAGCTTAGGGAAAAGTGGCTCTCGGAGCCCTGGATAAAGGAACTGTCTTTACCAGACGGCTCTGCGATAAGATGGGCCGATTCTAGGACTCAAAATGTTTGTGGAATAGAGTTAAAGTTCACTGAACCCTGGTTTCATGGAGTTGAATACGACCGAACGGGATGGGTCATAGGATTTGAAGCACGTATCAGAAATATCAAAATGTTCTACAGCAGCGACATCATGGGCCCAATAATAGAGGACTATGCAGAAGAGATATTCAAAACGAGGCCCGATATAGTTATACTTGATGGCCCGCCAACGTATCTCTATCCCTATATGCTTAACCGTATAAACCTCGAGAGAGCAATAGATAATGCAATAAGGATACTTGAGGCACAGCCACGCCTAGTAGTGTATGATCATCATCTTTTAAGAGAAAAACGATGGCGTGAAAGAGTATCAAAAGTATTCAGGGAGGCAAGGAAGCTCGGAGTAAGCATCCTAACAGCGGCAGAGCTTCTCGGCAAGAAACCCCTAATCGACCTGCTATAGAATCCCCAAGATCCTTAGTATAATAGACGCTGCAATAGTGTATACCAGGCTTACCAGTGAAGAAATAACGACGTCCCTCTTTGAGAGCTTAGCTTTTCTCGTTACTGCCAGCATGCCACCGTAGAGAAGCAGGTACATGCCTAGAACGTTTGTAAACATGTAGCCTAGATAGAACCCGGCAAGTTTGTTTAAGCCGAAAGCTTTGTTGAGTAAGTATGCTATTGCGAGGCTCAACGGGATATTAACTATCGCGTCATTCCACCATGATAATGGGCTCAATATATAGCCTATGGTGGCGAGAATCCCGCCTATCATGCGCTGCTTCTTTATCTCGCTTCTCGTCTTCTTGGCCTCTACTCTGCTGGATGTTGTCATTGTTTCACCTACTACGGCGTTATCTAGGACGGGCCGGCCAAGGTACTTGGTAGATGGTGGAGAGACTAGGCGAGAGATAGTAATTTGGTTCCCTTAAACTCTAGTTTTAGGGCAAAAATCTAATAAAGATAGTCCTAATGCTTAATGTGCTGCTGTAGAAAAAGTTATGCGGCTAATACAATATCCCGAATCTTATCGTGGTAATGATATGTTTGCCTCGCTTAGCAATATGTGGGGTATTCTTGTAGGATGAGATACTTCCCACCACTCTATTTGCCATAGTTCTTTTCCTAGGGCTTCAACTGAGGAGAATAGGCGTGGCATTTTGTCTGCTATTCTTATGCGCTCAGTACAATAAGCGGGTTTTCCACCCTCGTATACTATGACTGCGTCTCTCGAGACAGTAGAGAATACACCTTCAACGTGGTTCTGGAACCTCGTATACCAGTTATTCGTGATGTATATGCCGTCGCGAAGCTGCTCAACTAGCTCGTCGAGGCTATTATCGCCTGGCAATACCTCTATATTGAATGGATGGGGCATTATCCAGCCCGCGTTGCCAGTAGTTTTCGCGTTCATCACCTTTGCTGTCTTGGAGTTATGGAGCAGCGTCTTTAGGATGCCGTTCTCAATCACTGGCTTGTCATGTGTGGCTACGCCTTCGTCGTCGAAGCCTCTGAAGAACGGGAGAGAAGTATCTCGTGGCTTGTCTAGTATGGTTAGTTTTTCGCTTAGAACTTTTTCGCCGGGCTTTTTGCCTGCAAAGAAGCTTATTCCAAATACGATGCTGCCAGCACTTGCAGCAGAGACAATATGTTCGACAAGGTTGGCGGCAACCATTGGTGATAAGAGTACTCTGTACTTGCCGGGCTTTACTTGTTTCTTTGGTAACTTTGAACAAGTATCCGCAAGATGTGAGGCGGTGTCTATGGCTCGCCTTGCTAGTGATGGGTCATACGAAGTACTTGTCCAGCTCCATTGCCCACTGCTCTCTCCTCTGAACACTCGCAGGTAGCCATTGAAGCTCGTTGCCTCGTAATATAAGTCCGCGCCATTGCTTCCAAGGAGCGTGGTAGCTGTGTGGCCGAACTCTACCTTGCCTGCCACGTCACCCGCTTCTGCCGCATTTATTTCCTCTACTTGTTTACTTGCATCACCGCTCTCAACTATATCAACTATATTCCTGTCTACGTAGGACAAGGGCTCGCCGCTAGGTTCGGGGAGCGGAGCATAGAACGGCGATGGTTTTAAGAAGTCTAGGACGCTACATGCCTTCTCTACAAGGTTCTCTGGGTTCTCTGATTCAAAGCTGCTTACAGCTATTCTCCCATTCTTTGCAACATATAGTTCAAGCCTTAGCGTCTTCCATGACTGTGTTACACTTATTTCTCCCCGAGCATACTTCACCATTAAATCCTTCACTAGGCTTAGCTTAACTATGTACTCGTCAGTTTTGCTTTTTACGCGGTTAGCTATCTGCTCAGCTAGGACTCTTAGGTCACTCACTGTATTGTCACCCCTCTAAGCCTTACATGAGGACCTCCCATCCATACAGGAACCCCTTGTGGGGGTTCGCCTTTTCCGCAGAGACCCGCATAGAAAACGAGATCCTTGCCGACGGCATCTATGGAGCTGTATAATTGTTTCGTCGTGACTTCTAAGGCTACATTTGTGACAGGGTCTTTTATTTCACCGTTTTCTATAACATATGCTTCGAGGGCAACGTATCTCTGCCCCCAACGAATATCATCGATATTCCACTCCATGTACTTCTTCATGTAGATGCCTTGCTTTATGTCCTCTATAAGTTCTTCAAAGCTATAAGTACCGGGCTTCATATAGGTATTAGCCATTCTTACAATGGGTTCGCTCTTATAGTCCATGGCTCTTGCTGCTCCATTGCTCTCAACGCCATAGACGGCAGCTGTCTCCCTATTGTGTAGTAGCTCTGCAAGCATTCCGTGGTTGTAGAGTATTCTCTCTCGTGCTGCAACTCCTTCGTCATCGTAGAGATAGAAGCCGAAGCTACCAGGAATAGTTGGATCATCAACAACTGTTACCGCATCGCTTCCGATTCTATCCTCTTTATAGGTTGTTCTGAAGCTCATCCCTGCCTGTGCTGCTTCTCTGCCAAGTACACGGTCAGCTTCGCTAGGATGCCCGGCTGATTCATGAACCATGAGCCCAACAATCTCCGGGGATAATACAACATCCATACGTCCACGCGGAGGAGATCTTGCCTTCACTAATGCAGTATAGAGACTCTCTATGTCGTCACTTATCCTTTTTTGAAGATTGAAACTATCTAGAAGCTCGTAGCCTCCACTGGCGCCTACCTCTCCGAACCGATTTGCCCGCTTATCCTCGTATGTCGCTGCAAGATTGTACATTACTGCTACACGCGGAACCCTACTCTCAATAAAAGCTCCATCACTGGTTAACAATATTTTTTCTTCGATTGTTTCACTATATATAACGGTTGTGTTACTCACTTTAAACCCGTTCTTTTCGAGTTCAAGCACCTTATAGATCTCGGAAAGATAGCTAATCTTGGAATCCAGCGGAGTATCCTCAAGTTTTCTTCGCTCTAAAACGCTATAGCGAGCATTTCCCAGTCTCCCGGGGCCCATTTGCACGCCGTGCCTAACACCGCGCGACGATGTTTTCGCGGCCGATACAGCCCTAAGGGCGGCATCCCTAACATCTTCACTCGTTATGCGTGTAGCAGAGGAAAACCCCAGTCCTCCATTGACTATAGCGCGTGTGGCTATGCCGGATTGCGCACTAACTTCGACACCCATTACTACGCCGTTTATCATCAGTATTGTCGTCCTCTTAAGGCTGTGGTAGCGTGCCTCGGCGTACTCAGCTCCGCTGCTCTGCATCAAGTCTATAGCTTTTTGAAGCAGGGATGGGTCAGGGTTAGACAAGGACCGGTATCCTCCAGAGAGAGGGCTACTTTGTACCTGGTACAGCGGCTCCATAAATTATATTGGCGGCGTCGTATTCGTGGCTGTAATGAGCAAGGGATAGAAAGGAAAAGCTACAGGGTATGAATGATGCTGCCAGAGGAGGTTGCAGCCATAATATTAGCAGAGACTGTTCACTCTAGGACATCTCTAAGGGATGTAGCAACAAGGTTCTTTTCCAAACACCCCGAGATGGATTACATGAAGCCTATTGTTAGGGTCTTAACGCTAGGCGTTGCTAGAAACTATATGCTCCTAGACCGTATACTCGTGTCATATGGATATGGGCCTCCAAACCATTCCACAAAATGGATGCTTGCACGAGTACTCGTCTATGAGGCTATAAGTGGTAAACTTAAACCTACACGTGCCAGAAAGTTAGCACCAAGAGCCGGAGTAGAATCAGAAAAAATCCTTGAGTTGCGCGGCGCTGATCCAAGAGAATTCGTAAAGGGGCTTAGCGGAATAGACAAGCTTAGTGTTCTCTATAGTTTTCCACGATGGATAATCGAAGAGCTTGTTTCAGCAGGCATAGAAAACGTTTCACAACTACTTCAAGCACTTAACAAGGACCCGCAGCGATGGATACGCTTTGCGCCAAGCGTAAAATTCGAAGACCTAGCACTAAGACTAAAAGCATATGGAATAATCATAGAGCCCGATAAACACTTGTACGATGTCGCTAGGATAGTAAAGGGCGCGTCCAAGGCAGCTAAGACGAAGGAATATCAGCAAGGCCTCTACGTTTTACAAGATAAGGCCTCTGCCCTCGTAAGCCATGTAGCTTCTCCTCAAGACAAAATCGGTATTGACCCAACAGCTGGCGCAGCAATAAAGGCAAGCCATATGGCATGGCTTGGAGCCCGCTACGTTATCGCAGGGGACCTCAAGCCGCAGAGAATACGAGAAGCAAGGCACACGCTCAGAAGGCTCCACATAGATCATATAGTTGACCTTGTGGCAGGCGATGCACGCTCAATCTATGTGAGAACCTTCGGCGCAGCGATAGTGGACCCTCCCTGCACGGATATAGGTAGACTTCAATATGAGCCCGAAGTAAAGATGTGGCTCACCCGGGGCGACCTTAAATTCTACAGCAGGCTACAGGAGAGAATGCTGCGCTCGGTTCTTGAGGCAGCGCCTCGCAGAGCCGTAATCGTGTATAGTGTATGTACACTCACTTATAGCGAGACAATCAGGGTGGTAAGAAGAGTAATTGAGGCCGTCCAAGAAGCAGAGCTTGTAGAACCGGAACCCGTTATCGGCGAGAAACTCAAAAAGCTTCCTCGCGCACAGCGCCTCTTACCACATATTCATAAAACCCAGGGCTTCTTCATAGCAAAATTCATGAAGCTTTAGCAAGATAAAAACCTTGGAATAAACTCGTTCTACGGGGGCGAAGAGAGGAGAATATCCATGAGCATGCAGGTATCAGTAAAATACGATGATGTATATAACGCACTCGAGCCGCTCAGAGGCTTAAAGCTCAGAGGCAGTATAAGCGGGCCACCAAGCCAGAAGCTCCCACTAAGAAAGATTGTCGAGAATGGTATGAAAGAAAGAATAATTGCAACAGAAGAATATAGAGGCTCGAGAATAGTAGCTGTAAAGATAGATGATGAAACATACCTTATATGTCATTTTGGCTTAGAAGAGCCCGACGACTTCTGCATAGCAGTGGAGGGAAAAGAAGCATGGCAACATATAGTTCAAGCCGCAGACAAGCTATCGAGGCTTATGAAGGAATCATACACGTTAACCTTATCAGCAATCATACACGCTCTCCAAGGCATAATATCAGCCGAGGAAGGCGAAGTTGAAGAGATCACTGACCCTGACCAAGTAATAGAAGAACTTCTTACATGGCTACCTGAATACATCGCCATAACTGATTAGAACCGGCTCTAAGAACTCTGCCGGCAAATGCTTCATAAACAATCCCATAGCTAACCATTTTATGCCTAACGCATAGCCAGGCAAAATAACACATCAAAAAACTCGTGATTATGATATAAGAGAAGAGTATGCCCCCGCCAGGGGGCCTGGAACGGATACCCGGTTTCATCCAAGGCGCCGCTACGCGGCGCCGTCACCGGGCGATACCCGGGCCACTAATTATCAATAGGACTAGCCAGGGGTTATTTTAGAACCTTTGCCGAGGGCCCGCGCGGCCCCCCTGTGCGGCCTTGTAGTAGCTACAGCGGTTATCCCAGCCGTTGCCTCACCCCGTTCCCCCGCGAACGCCGGACGTCCGGGGTTAGGTTGCTCCCTTCCGGGCCTGGCCTGTTTCCCCCGGTAAGGGCGGTAGCCTCCCTCCCTCCGGAGGGGGCTCCGCCGCCGCCGGCCCCGCGGGACGGGGGTCATTGGTCGGCTGGGGCCGCTGTAGCTACTACAAGGCCGCACAGGGGTTACTGGCCCCCGCATTGCGCCCGTTTCGGGCGTGGGGGAGGGCGAGCCCCCGGCCCTTCCCGCGCGGCGCCCTCTTCGGCGGTTCTCCGTTGTATTTTGGGTAGTTTAGGGGGTTTATGATTTTGGTTCATTCTTTCCCAGTTTCTATTATCCATGTAGCTATGTCTTGGAACCCATAAGATAGCATGGCTCCAAGAGACTCTATTCCATATAGCCTTGCTGTTCGTTGGGCATTCTCTGTAAAGCGTCCTGGAAGCATTGCTAATGGTACTATGATGTCAGCATTAGATGGTTTGATGTCATCTGTTGTTCGTAGTAGTGTTTGTGTTTGTGTCTCGTAGCCGTGAAGCTTTACAAACTCGTTTATCATTGTGGCATCGTGGCTTTGGAGTATTTGTGCTCGTTTCGACTTGAGGAAAACCAGGAGGGGTCTCTGACGATGCTTCTTTGCAAGTTCTCTTACAATTATTGATGCTATTAGATATTTTGGGGGCGTTTTTGGATTACATCCTTTTTCGACAAGCTCTAGCCAGTGGCCGCCTCTTGTTGGTAATAATAGGTATGTTTCGATAGATTCTTCGCAATCAATATATTCAACACTTTCTATTGTCTTAGCTATAACCCTTAGCCCTAGGGCGTCTTCGACCATGTGGGTTAGTTTTCTTATAATTGGCAGAGCTTCTTCGGGTGTTCCCGGCTTATGATAGACTATGATAATGCTTCTTTGCATACCGGGTTTGCCTCCGAGAATGTAGTGTTGTTGCTGGAAGGGCAGTGAATTAATTTCTCCTAGCACATAGCCCTTAGACTGGCAGAGCTTCCTGGTGAATCTTGTTATGCCGATGTTTCCTCAGACTAGGCCACGTAGACTTAGACTGAGTAAGGCTATACGAGACTTAGTAGCTGAGACCAGTATATCCGTCAACGATCTCATAATGCCTATCTTCGTTAAGGATGACATTGAGAACCCAGAGCCTATTGATGCTATGCCTGGCTATTACCGTTATCCGGTAAAAGACGTGGTAAAGATTGTCGGAGAAGCACTAGAACATGGAATTAAGGCGTTTCTCCTATTTGGTGTGCCAAAGCCGGAAAAGAAGGACCATACGGGAACTCCTGCCTATGACCCTAATGGCCCGGTTCCGCAGGCGATAAGGCTTATAAGGAAAGAGTTTGGCTGGGAGCCACTCATTTTCACAGATGTGTGTATTTGTGGATACACGAGCCACGGACATTGCGGTATACCCGTTGAAAAGCATGGAAGAACACTAATAGATAACGATTCAACGCTAGACGTCATAGCTAAGATGGCGGTTGTCCATGCAGAAGCTGGAGCTGATTTCGTAGCGCCATCTGGGATGATGGATGGAATGGTTGCTGCTATCCGTGAGGCCCTTGACGAGGAGGGATATAGTGAAGTCGGCATAATGAGCTATGCCATCAAGTATGCGAGCGGGTTCTATGGGCCTTTCCGCGAAGCGGCAGATTCTGCTCCACGGTTCGGCGACAGAAGGAGCTACCAAATGGATCCAAGGAATGCAATGGAGGCACTAAAGGAGGCTCTCTTGGATATTGAAGAAGGAGCTGATATTCTTATGGTCAAGCCAGCCCTAGCATATCTCGACGTTATACGGTTGATCAAGGAGAATTATCCCCACTATCCTCTTGCAGCATATAATGTAAGCGGAGAATACTCTATGGTCAAGGCAGCAGCAGAGAAAGGTTGGATTGATGAAAAACTTGTTACATTTGAGATACTTACTGCAATAAAGAGAGCGGGTGCCGACATAATAATAACTTATCACGCAATGGATGTTGCTAAATGGCTGCGTGAAGGGTATTCCCCGTTCTAAAGCGTTTTTGCGCATCAAATCTATTACTTATCAACACCTATTGTGGGCCCTTATTTATGCAATGTTTGTCTAATACCATTTTAACAGCGATTAAAATATTGGATTCTAAGCCAGAACCCGTGGTTCCGGGAGCCAAGGTGGAGCGCTATCCTGCGCTGAAGAATGGTAGGGTTGTTGGTTACGTGTTATCCTCCGCCGACTTTACGGTACTCTATAGTAGTGAGGGAAAGCGTCTCGGATCGTATATGTGGATAGAGCCTTCAATAGCTCTGAGAATAGATGAATATATTCATAGAGGTATACTAAACGTTAATGGTGTAAAAATAGAGTATGCAAGGCTTGTTGAAGATATCCCTTGGCCTCTTTTATACGTTGTGAAGAGTGTTAGAGATTACTCAAAATGGGTTATAGATAAGCATGGTGATGAACTTCGAAATAAGACAATCATGGTTAATTTCAGCGGCGGGAAAGATAGTGCATCTGTTCTTAGAACTGTTGTAGAAATATCGAAGCTCCTTGAAGGAGTTAATGTATATGCAGTCTACAGCCATGTTTCGTTTCTCGAGGCTGTAAGGAATATTGATTTCGCGATTAGGGCTGCGGAAAAAATTGGAGCAGAAATAGAGGTTGTTGAAGCCGATCGCGATCTCATGAAGAAGCGGTTATTAGAGGAAGGATTGCCCTTCCGGGGGCGTCGATGGTGTACTTATATGAAGCTTCGGCCGATTAAGAAGCTGAAGAAGAAACGACGGCCACACATAATAGCTGACGGGGACAGAATGACGGAGGCATTTAAGAGATTCTACAGGCTTTACCACATGTCTCCTAAGTCTCCAAGACTGTATAGTGGGGGCAGGTTCCGCCCCATCTATGTCTGGACACTCCTTGATGTTGTAAAGGTTGTACGCGAGTCTGGTGTTGTCCACCCTGACTATCTTGATGGATTGCCTCGTGTTGCGTGCACTTTTTGTCCTTACAAATCCCTGCACGAGCTCGGGGACAATGCCTTTCGCCTAGTAGAGGATCCAGGACTCATAGAGGCTGCGATGAAGACGAGCTATAGGAGGCTCTATGAGCAAGAAGGTATACCTTGGGACGAGTTCCGGTCGCAGCATCTATGGCGCTTCCACCCGGTTCTTGCTAAGAAGCTCTATCTTGCTAAGAAGCACCTTATGAGCAAAGAGTTAGAGGAACTCCATGCAGCCAAGGTAGAGGAAATGTATAGAAGCTTATGGGTGGAGGAGCTTCCTAAGGCACCTGTAATTAATCCGGACAAGGCAGTAGAAGCTATCGCTTCAATCGTTCTAAGAGCCTATAGAGAGGCTGTTGACTTAGCGGAAGAAGCTACGAGAATTGTTAGAGCAGAGAAAACCCAGGCCCTAGACGATAAGGAAGTATAGGGAGCGCGTTGAAACCCATTTACCGATGCAGAGTTTGCGGAGCATACACAGAAGAGCCGATTCACTGCGGAAAACCAGCAGAACTCCTACTAAGTGCTGAACAGAGACTACGCTTAAGCAAGCTTATGAGCGCCCTTTTGCGCCATATACCGCAAGAGGCCGGCTTAAAGCTCAACAACGAAGGATGGGTTAGTGTTCACGAGCTAGCCCGCGCTATAAGGGAGAGGTGGAGAAATAGAGAACTCTATCAATGGGTTCGACCGGAGCATGTGGTTGCCGTAGCCCTTCTTGACCCGAAAGGAAGGTTTCAGCTTTCACCCGATAAACGGTTCATCAGAGCCGCTTATGGTCATAGCATAAACGTGCAGCTCAAATACAAGCCGCTAAGAGCAGAAGAGGCTCCAAAGATACTTTTTCATGGTACAGTGCGCTCTAAGCTTCCCTCAATACTGAAGGAAGGACTAAAACCGATGAAACGTATAGCAGTTCATCTTACAGATCGGCTTGAGGATGCTATTGAGACTGCTAAGCGTCACGGGAGAGATGTCGTTGTGCTATCTATTGATATCGAGTGCTTGTACAGCCACGGCATATACTTGGTAAAAGCTGGTAAAACGGTATACCTTGCTAGCCGTGTTCCCCCTGAATGCATTAAGATACTAAAGCAATTTTCAGTAACTAGTTCCAACTAGGATGCTACTTGCAGACGAAGTCGATACTAAATAGCCTCAGCGACCTTGTTAGAGGTAAACGTGTACTCGTTACAGGCTCGACTAAAGGTATAGGGTTCTATGCTGCAAGAGAACTGGCATCTCTCGGCGCAAGGGTCGCCATAGTTTCTAGAAGTCCCGAGAATGTTGACAAGGCCGTTAATGAGATACGGGAGTACAGTGACTATGAGCCTCTAGGTATAGTCGCAGACCTAACCACCAGGGAGGGCGTAGAGAAGGCTGTCTTTGATGCAGAGAAACAGTTGGAAGGACTTGATGGCATCGTTTTTAACATAGGTAATATCGGGTGCGAACCATGCTATCTGCATGAAGCTAGATACGAAGACTGGGTCGAAGCGGCACTGCGCCACACGGTTGCACCAGGCTATCTCGCCTCAGTCTTTGCACGCCTAGTTCTTGAGAAGAAACGCAAAGGAACCATTATATTCCTTTCATCGGTCTCCGTTAAGCAGCCCATGCCGATATTCGTGTTAGCTGACACGGCAAGGGCTGGCCTCGTTCAACTATCTAAGAGTATTGCACTACAATATGCGGATAAGGGTTTACGTGCTTTCACGGTACTCCTGGGAAGCTTCGATACACCAGGAGCAAGGAAGAATATTCAAAAAATGGCCGAAAGGCTTGGAATAAGCTTTGAAGAGGCATGGAAAAGATTCGTATTAGAAGCTACGCCTTTGAAACGAGTAGCAAAACCGGAGGAGCTTGGAGCGCTACTTGCTTTCCTCTTGTCTCCTTTCAGCGACTATATGAATGGTTCTACTCTCGTATTTGACGGAGTTTTAAGCAAATGTGCTTAAAAGGATAAAAATGATTATGTATTGACTTCTCTATTCTGCTTGTTGTTAGGCCTCGGTTTTACTCCGACAAGGTATCTTGAGAATATTGTTCTTAGATCCTTGGATGTAATAATGGGTTTCCCATCAACATCTATAGCTGTTCGTGCGGGAGGCCGGCTCCGGTATGACGGTATTCTGGTCTTTATTTTATCTTCTAGCGTAGGCCTGGTTTCGTCCTTGTAGAATATCCCTATTGGCACCCTTTCGCCCCATTCTCTTGCCTTTATAAGGGCTTTTGCGAGTTTTTCATCGCGTTCGCTGGGGTCTCTTACTATGGGATCCCAGTTTCCGCTCTCTTCTAGCTTATAGACGTGCTGCCTATACCACTGCGTGGTGTAGACATCGTTATATGTTACACATGGTTGGAGCACATCGATGACAGCTGATCCTGGATGCTTTATTGCCTCCTTTATGAGCCATGTGAGATGCTGTACATCCATAGCGTAGCCTCTTGCTACAAATGTGTAGCCCGAGGCGAGTGCAAGCGCTATTGGATTGACTGCGTCTTGGAGATTAGGCTTCGGGAGAGCCTTGGTTTTAACACCGCTGGGTAGAGTTGGGCTGGCTTGGCCCTTAGTTAGCCCGTAGACCTGGTTATCGTGTATTATTACTGTTATGTCTAGGTTTCTTCTGCCAAGGGCAACAAAGTGGTCGGCTCCGATGCCGAGTAGGTCTCCGTCACCGCCATCCACGATTACCGTTAAATCTGGGTTTGCGAGCTTTATTCCAGTTGCAAATGGTATTGCACGTCCGTGTAGTGTATGTATTCCATTTGCGTAGATAAAGTGTGGTGTCTTGCCGCTGCAGCCTATACCTGACACTATTGCTACTTCCCACGGCTTTAACTGGAGGTCAGATAGAGCCTTCTGTAGCGCCGTAAGTATTCCATAGTCTCCACATCCGGGACACCAGTCAACCCACACATTTGTTTTATAATCAAAGGTTTGCACGGCTTTAGTCTTAGGCTCCATATTTCAACACCTCTTTACGTGATCTACCTTCAAGGATATTCTTAACAGCATTCACGAGTTCGCCCACGTAAATGGGGCGCCCCGTCCACTTGAGCACAAAACGGTCTATGATGAAACCAGTGTTCATCGTGATAACCTTTGCTGCCATTGATGTGTAGTTCGCCTCTATAGCGATAATCTTGTTTCTTGGGTAGGAGTTGAGTATTCTTGCAACATAGTCTCTAGGAAATGGCTCGAACACTCTTATTTGAAGAAATGAGCCCTTTAGCCCCTCTTTTGCCAGAACCTCTAGTGCTTCAAGTGCTGCTCCTTTGACGCTCCCCCATCCTACAAGGAGGAAGTCCGAACCGTAACTGTACAGTTTTGCCCTCTCCTCCACCGGTATCTCTTTATCAGCGATTTCTAGCTTCTTCATACGCGCTTCGTGCATCTTCAGTCTGTTCTCCGGATCCTCGCTAATATGGCCATATTCGTCGTGCTCGTCGCCTGTATACCATGACACTGTTTCGTCGGCGCCGACAACGGCTCTCGGGCTTATTGGCCCCTTTGATTTGTCGAACCTCTTGTAGTTAGGGCCTCCTTTGTCTAGAAGCTGTCCACGGTCAATGTTCACTCTTTCTAGGTTCGGTGGCGTCATGGTTATTATCGAGTTTGCTAAGAACTTATCGAGCAAATGTATTACGGGCAACTGGTAGCGTTCGGCCCAATTAAGCGCCTTAATCGCGTCATAGAATGCCTCTTCGTGGTCCCCACTAGCGAGTATTATCCTTGGAAACTCGCCATGTCCGCTGAAGAGCGCTGAGAAGAGATCTTGCTGGCCTCCACGTGTCGGTAACCCAGTGCTTGGCCCCCCTCTCTGATAGTACGTTATTACTACGGGCACCTCGTTCATACCTGCCCATCCGAGAGCTTCAACCATGAGGTCAAAGCCTGGCCCACTTGTAGCGGTTGCAGCTCTTGCGCCTGTTAATGCAGCACCTATTGCTGAAGAGATGGCCGCGATTTCGTCCTCTGTCTGGAAGACAATTATGCCGCCGAACCCCTCCTTGTAAGAATCAAGGTCTTCGTGGGCTTCAAGCATGAAGCTCTCGTCGGCGGCTGGTGTTATGGGGTAATATGTTTGAACCCGTAAACCGCCAACAACCTTGCCCATAGCTACGCTATCGTTACCGCTGACTACAAAGTATTCTGCTGGCGGGTTTTCAGGGTTCTTTAGCCTAAACTTGTTAGCTATTCCCAGTTTCTCGCCGTACTCGTAAACTATTCTCGCTAGCTCCACGTTGTTTTCGATTATTGCTTTTCGACCCTGAAACCTCCTCTCAAAGCCTTCTCTCAACTCTTCTATATCGAGACCCGTCGCTAGAGCTATAATGCTTATTGGGATAGAATTTAGGTACCTCCTCGCCAAGTATCTTGAAATACCAGTCTTCTCTGCGAGCTTGGCAAGTAGTTCATTATAGTTTAATGGCAGAGGTTCGGCGCCTAAAACCTCGCTTGCATACTGTATCGCGCCTTCGACAGTTGCCGGGTATCCATACTTCGTTAATAGGCTTTGGACCCTCTGCTTTAGCTCATTCTCCATGCTGGGTATCTTGTCAATAGATGTTTTCTCAGTAGCCTTATCATACACTATTATTGTCCCCTTTGTGGCGTCAACGAAATGGGTGAGAACAGTTTCTGCATCTATGGCTGCTATTATGTTTGGTTCTTCGCGTGGAGCGCTTGGCTGCTTTTTAGACGATACTCTGATGTTAATGTAGCTATGCCTCCCCTTGATATTGGAGAAGTACTCTCGTGTTGAATATACCCTATAGCCTAGCTTTGCGTAAGCCGATACGAGTACTTGTGCGGCGGTCTCTAGCCCAGAGCCTTGTGGCCCCCCTACAATTATCCTTGCCTCTTCCAAGCTGGTGCTCAAAGCCATGTTCTACCCAACATAAATGATAGTCTCGTTCCATAATATATATTTAACGTGTGTTAAAATGAGTGTGCTTGGTCCGCGGCTACTAAAAATTAAAGCAAAATATGCAAAGATATTATGGGGAATAAATTGAGGCAAAGAGAGTGCACAATGCTCAAGATAGGGAATATAGCAAGCATCGTAGCAGCAATAATTATTGCAATACTCCTAACGGATATATACGGGTATGGGTACACGATACTATTTCGTGGAAAAGCACTAGTATTAGCCGTAACCCTAATCATTATAGGTATAGTAGCTGGTGGTTCTTACGCAAAAAGCGCAACGATTGCAAGCAAGTATATGCGAAGATTTGCGCCAATAGTGCTTCTCTTAGCGATTCTAGGAGTAGGGTTAGGCACAGCGGTTAACGAGACACTTGGTGCAACATTCCTCATTGCGGCGTATTTTAACGAGATAATGCTCGCCTATCCCTTATATAGGGAGCTTAAGAGCTACGAGAATACGGGTGCAATGCTCTTTATTAGCGGTGTGTCGCTCTTCACATTGACTCTGCCACTTGTCTTGTTGACAAAGAGGGCTGCTGTAGTGCCATTAATAGGCGACATAGTGAAAACAATAGGGCTCATCATTTTGCTTGCGAAGATGAGAAAGTGCTAGCAAGGCAAGTTAGATGTATTGGAATTATTTTTTGCACTCCATTAGGCTTGCAATGATCATTCTGTTTTCATTCTCTAAGCGATAAGCCTTTACCACTATGTCGCCTATTGATAGCTCATCCCTCTTACAGAGCTCTTCTTCTAGCTTTCTAAGCCCTTCCTCATAGCTATGAGCGGGAATTATTAGCGTTTCAAGCCCCCAGAGCAGTGATATGCGGCGTGCAATCTTTGCACTATTTGTCCCAACTACTACGCGTACCTTTGGTCTAGATGTTGCTAGCTTAGGTGGGAGAGTACCATGCATTGAGTAGATTAGTATTGCTTTAGCTCCCATGGTTTCTGCTGTCTCAACAATACTATTGGCATACGCCCATCGTTCCTCAACGGGTTTATACCTCTTAACAGAAATTGTTTCCTCAGCGCGTCTTAATACTCGTTTGAGCCACCTAATTGCTTCTATGGGATACTTTCCAATAGATGTCTCTCCGGTAAGCATGATCGCATCTACGCCTTGGCTAACTGCTACGTAAATATCAGTTATTTCTGCACGGGTAGGACTAGGGTTTTCGACCATGCTTTCAAGAACTTGTGTCGCAACAATTACGGGTTTGCCGAGCCTCCTTGATTGCTCAACAATCCTCTCTTGCAACAACGGTATTTCTTCAAGTCCATAATTCATTCCTAGGTCTCCGCGAGCAACCACTACGAGGTCAGCCTCGTCTACTATTTGAGGAAGATTTTCTATAGCGCTTTTGGTTTCTATTTTTGCTGCGACATGTTGGTCGCCTCCTTTTTCTCGGATAAGGTTCTTCAGCACCTTTAGATCGCGCGGACTACGGACATAACTCAATGCAATGTAATCAAGTCCCTCGCTTACTGCGAATGAAAGTGCCTCGAGGTCCCTTTGAGTCAGAGTAGGCAAGTCAACTTCTTTGCCTCTTACAACGATAGCTTTCCTTGAAGTTATCTTTGCTGGTGTAAGGGCCTCAACAACTGCTCTTACTCCCTCAACTCTAATGACACGTAGCTGGATTCTGCCATCGTCCATCACAAGCACGTCTCCATCGTCTATTACTTCAAAGAAGCGCTTCAGGGGAAGCGGTATCTCTTTAGAGTCGCCGCCAGCACTTTTCTCTGCATAGATTATTGTGGCTCTATCTTCAGGATTAAGAAGTACAGGTTCCTCCAAGATACCGAGCCTAATGCTTGGCCCTACTAGGTCGCCTATAATCGTTAGGGGTGTACCGGTTTTGTTTTCGACCTCCCTTATTGTATCGACATACTTCTTCCAAGCAGAGGGGTCTCCGTGAGCAAAATTTATTCTGAAACCATTAACGCCTAGAAGAACCATGCGCTCCACTATTGAGGGATTGCTTGAGGCCGGGCCTATTGATGCGATGATCTTTACGTACACCGTTATCTTACCAAGCATTGAGGCGGTAGCCAACTTGTTAATAAATTAGTCTAGAACCTTTTCTTAAACGCGAGTTAATGATACTAGGTTGTGCCATACTTTACAAACCCCATAAAACAAAAACTATTTCTGCTAACGCATAATATTACATGACAAATGGTGTAGAAGAATGGCAAAGAAATTCGGCGAACTCATATATACAAAGGAGACCGGCGGCCCTGTAGCTACAAAGGCCGAGAGCCACACACCCAAGCTTGAAGCACCAGACAAGGTGAAGAAGGGAGAACCCTTCACAGTAAAAGTAAAGGTAGGCCCTCATCCAAACGAGCCACAGCACTCAATACGCCGCATAGAGCTATGGTTCTACGAAGAGGGTAGAACATTCAACCCGATAAGGCTTGCAAGCATTGAGCTAGAACCCGTTTACGCCGAGCCAGAGGTAACGATTACAATAAAGCTCCAGAAAAGCGGAACAATCTATGCACTCGCTTACTGTAACCTACACGGTGTATGGGAAGAGAGAAAAGACATAACAGTTGAGGAGTAAAGCAACCTTAGCTTTTTACAAACTTTGTCCATCTATGCATTTATTGATTCCACCTCTTCGATTCTTCATACTTAGTATGGCCTACGTTCCACGTACCCTCTACGCGAGAATTCTAGACATGGAAAGAATCAGCACTCAAGACCATCTTCATCGCCTTTCAATTGCTCCGGAGGCGCGGGGTCATCATACTTATGTCATTGTCTCCAAAACATAGTATGGAGCATCAAAAGGGGTTTAATTGCCTCTGGTCTAGTGATTACCCTAGGAGCTTAGACGAGGGATGTAATGGGGCATGCAGAGCACCGATTCAGTGTCCTTTAGCGAAATAAGGCGAGCTTTGCGCGAGAAAGGTGTCTGCTCTAAAAGTGGCGTTGTTGAGGAAAGCGCTACGTGCTCGTTGATTTATTGCGATGGGGGTGACGGTATTCTAATTGCTGTTTTTATCGAAGGTGAGTGGGTTTATGCTAAAATCGTTGCAGAGGGGAGCGTAAAGCCCTACATGTGGCACTGTAATGAACTGCTTTACACGCCTTACGGCCTCTACGTGTTCACGAAAAACGATATAATGAAGCTAGTTGAGAGAATTAAAGATAAAAAGCAATGGGTTCTTGGCCAGCTAAGGCTCGTCCTTGAGCGCCTCGCGGAAGTAGAAGAATAAGACCTAGTAGCCGGGAGGCATAGTGTATATTTAAAACCTTAATTAACCTTAAAGTATCTAGAATGAATCGGTAGTGATGTCTCTATGAGTGATACTCGCAACGACTATCGGATCCTCGTAGCCGAGCATGCATTAGGGCTTTTGGAAAATATTGTGAGAACACGCAGTATACCTGGGGTTATTGAGTGGAGAAAGCTTGAAGAACTTATTCGCGAAGCCAGAAGCCTCCTAATGAGTATAAAATATAGCTTTCTGCCTCCACGGATGCTAGCAGAACATGAGGCTGTAAGAAAGCTGCAAGACTTATCAAAGGAAATAAGTAAGATTCTTTTGCCGTGGGATAAGTTACGCACAATAAGTCTTGATAAGAAAGCGAAAATGAGCATTGCACGCGCAAAATACGCTATTAGGATACTCTATGGGCTTCCATATAGGCTTGTACTAGGAGACGAAAACGACCCTCTATACGCGGTCGATATTGAGTGCGTAAAAATATTGAGCGTAGCTCGCCACCCGAATGCAGACAAACTCTATGTTACTCGTGCCAAGGGTGTTCTAACCTATACGATAGTGACCAATATAGAGGGTGTAAAGAGGGATGAGATAAGGGCAGCGGCCATACTGCCTCCAGTTGAGCTGCGTGGTGAGATTAGTGAGGCCATGTATTGTAGCGACGTGATTAATGACCCTAGTTGTGTCGGTAAAAGACCAAAACGAGAACTAATTGATTGGAAGGAGGTTGAAAAGATAATATACGAGATAGTGAGAGGCTAACTAGATATATGGCTATCACTTATATGTATGTGTCTCTCAACCCACATAATTGATTCGCCATAAACTTTCCCCAAAATGTCTCTTCTCAATACGCTGCTAGGCAAACCTGCAGCAACAATCCTTTTGTTAACCAGGACTATTTCCTTAGTATACCTCAACAAGAGCATTGGGTCGTGACTTGTAACTATGACAAGCCTTGATTCTGATAGTTCGCCTACAAGCTTGGCTAGTTCAGCTCTTCCAGCAGGGTCTACGGCGGAAAATGGCTCATCCATCAACAGTATCGGCGGGTCATACGCTATCGCCCGTGCTATAAAGGCTCGTTGTCGTTGCCCGCCGCTTAAGTTGCGTAACGGCTTATGCCAAACACTTTCGGGTAATCCTACTCTACGTAGCGCCTCGATGATCTGAGCTTTATCGCTTAGTAGCTTCCTAAGCTTTAACTCATAGAAGACAAGTTCCCAAGGAGTTAGCGGATAATGCAGCACGGTCGAGAGTATTTGCGGAACATAGCCGGTACAAGTACCGGCCTGCCGGGGATTACCTGTAACATCTATTCCACATATTTCTACTCGGCCTCTATAGGGTTTAATCAGGCCAAGAATTGTTCTCAAGAGCGTTGTTTTGCCTGCTCCGTTCGGCCCTAGTATCTGTATAAGACCTGGGCCCCGAAGGTCAAGGCGCTCTACCTCAAGTGCGATAAAGTCCCCATACTTAACTACGACGTTTTCTACTCGTATGTTTTGCTTAAAGTGTTCTGTTTCGGGTCTTGTGCTTAACTTAGTGCTAAGCATGCTGAAACCCACTGTGCACAGTTAATGAAAAGAGCTTTAAATTTGTGTGCACAATAGTAGCTAGAGGGGAATGCTAAGAAAGAACACAGAGGGATCCTGACTATGCAAGCACGGTCTGCAAGGCTCACGATAATCACACTGATAGTGCTTGCTGCGATAATAGCTGGGTACATTTTCTACGCAGGTCATGAAAAAGAGGCGGCTCTGAAAAGCTCTAAGGGAATAACCATACTCGTTACTTTCCACGACCTAGTAGATGATATAGATCAAGTAGTTTGTGAGGACGATAAAGTTTATAGTATCGCACCACCAGGTGTTGATCCACATACTTATTCGCTTAGCATTGACGATATAAAGAAGGCTAAAAAGGCGTCATTAATAATATCAACAGCCCATGCACCCTTCGAGCTTCAGCTTCGTGAGAAAATCGATAAGTCAAAACTCATCGAAATTCCTAGTATTCCGGGTATTAGGATAGAAAATATTGCTGGTACAAGTACTCCTAACCTTCACATGCCAATATATGATCCACAGAACTATATAATTTTCATAAAATATGTTTCAAGAAAACTTGCGCAAATCAATCCTGTTTGTGCGCAAAATTATACTGCAAATGCAGATAAAGTAATAAAATATGTAGAGGAATTGGCTAATAAGGCTCCTCGGCTTAATTTAGACGCGGTTGGTTCGACTCCATTAACGCAGTATGCCGTTGAATGGCTCGGTGTGAGGATCAAAGCGCTTCTAATGATTAGCCCCGAGGTCGGGGTCACTACTGAAAGCTACTCAAAGATAAAGGAAATGCTGGAAGGTAAGAAAGTAGATCTTGCAGTAATAGTTACAAAGGATCCCAACAAATGTGATCCGTTAACGAAAGCCGATGAGACGCTTAATGAGCTTGCGAACAAATATGGTGTCAAAAAGCTATGTGTTCCTGCCCCGTTTCTCCCGGGCAGTATTCCTTCGAAATTAGAGGTTATTGTGGCCCAAGCTTGGGGAATACTCCAAGAACAAGGATGAAGCGATGGGTGGTTTTATGAAAATGCGTATGCTTTGTGTACTAACCATTGTTTTCGCCTCTATTATGCTTTATTTATTTGGTAGTTATATCGAATGGGTGCCAGCTTTTTCCCTATTGGCTGCAGGATTGCTGCTCGGACTCGTATCCCCCCTCATTGCTGCTCGTAAGCTCTACTTTCTTGCAGGTGCAGCACCCCATTCAGGCCTCTTTGCAGCCCTTGGGGCAATTATAGTATCTTATCTCATTGGCATCGGGGTCTCCAATACTTACGCGTTGTACACTCTATCCATTATAATAGGTGTGCTTGCAATTTATATTGCAGGGTACATGGTGTTTAAGGGTGTTGACCCAGATATTGCGGCTTCAACTCTCATAGCATTTACTAGCTCTATGAGCGTAGTTGAAGCATATTATGTTAAGACAAGCCTTCCAGTACCATTCGATGTGCTCTCCGTAGTGTTCGGTGACCCCCTGCTAGTTACTAGCAAGGAACTCCTAGTCGTTATCGCGACCTTGGTTTTCGCCGTTCTTGTCGTCGTGTTTACTTATCACGGTCAAGTATATCTAGGCATAGATAGAGACCTTGCTATGCTTAGCGGTATAGAGCTCTGGGCCTATGATTTGGCACTGTTCACGCTTCTTGGTGCTCTTGTTGTCTCACTAATAAGGGTTGTTGGTTTTATTTTAGAACATATATTACTTTTGTTGCCCGGTGCAATAGCGTCTATATATGCTAAGAGTTCGAGGGATGCTCTTGTTGTATCAGTGCTTGTATCCCTTATAGCAACTTCGATAGGAATGCTCATAAGCCTCATTATTCCTATAGCGCCTTCGGGTGCAATCGGCCTTTCAATGCTTGGCGTATACGTTGTATTAATATTGTTAAAGAGGTAGCATAAGCCATGCCTCGGCGCCGATTTGGAGTCTCGGTTCCAGAGCATATAGCTAACTGGCTTGACAAACTCGCTAAACGTTTAGGCATAGATAGGTCACGCCTTGTTGAGCGCGCACTTGAGTCGTTTCTGCATGAGCATGCGCACTACTTGTATGAGCACGATTGTCGAGGGGTGATGATCGCTGTTAGTAAAGATGCTGGAGTTGATTTTGCAAGGATTGTTGAAAAGTATCGCGATATAGTTGTCAGCTCCCTTCATCAGCATATAGATGGTTTTTGTCTCGAAATTCTAGTTGTGAAGGGCCCCTCAACTAGAATTGCTGAGCTTCACTCGGACCTTGAGAACATAAGTAAATGCACCATACGTTATGTACCGTTTTCTGCAAAGTGACGAAGGTGATGTGTCATGACTTTCGAATGGGCTCCCGGTCTACGCATAAAATGGGTTCGTGAGAACAGGCTGGCAGTATCACCGATGCCTCGTAGAGGCGAGGAGGAGGAAATAGCAAATATGTTCAATACTGTGGTTTCACTTGCTTCGCCGAGCGAGCACGTGCTAAGCGGGGGGTATGATCCAAGAACTCTTAGAAACTTCAATAATACGATAAAAGTCATATGGAGGCCTATAGGAGAATATAATGCACCTACACTGATTGATACGGTAAAAATCGTTAAGGAACTCGTCGAGCCCGCTCTTGTACACTGTTTCAGAGGCTGTGGCCGTAGTGCAGTGATAGCTGCCTCATGGCTAATAGATGTTGAGGAGCTATCATTACCTGAAGCCTTGACAGAAGTAAGTCAACGCATAGGCTGTGGTATTGAGACTGCTCCTCAGCTTAGTGTTGTAGAGGCTTATTCTCTCGCAAAACGAGCCAATATAGTGGATAAACTCCGGGAATATGACGTTGATGACCCGGTGCCTGAATACATTCTCTTACTTGCCCTAAATTTGTCAATGATTAGTCGCCGCGATCCTGTTAAAGAGGCTATAGAATCTATTCAAGGTAAAACCCCGTTATCAGAGGCAGCGTCTATTCTTTCTAAGCACTTTGAATATAGTGTAGCACGCATAGCTTCAAGAAAGGGTATGCTCGAAATTAGTGTCTGGATTCCCCGTCGTGCGCATCCAGCGAATGCTAGACCGTTTAAGGAGAGTACTGAGAAGGTTAGGGAAGAAATTACTGAGCTAATATCCAACTATATTAGGGAAAGAATAGAGGTTTTGATAAATGTTTACCGGCCCGAAGACGTTCCATGGGTCTAGAGTGAAGATGGCCTTGTTCGCCCTATTATATAGCCTATAGCAACGCCTATAATGATCGATATTGTGGCGAGTTGCGCGTATTCAGCAATCGAAGGTCTTGTTTCTATAGTCGTTGTTTTTATCTCAGTTGTTGTAATGGTTTTTGTTGAGCTTAAAGTAATTGTTGTTGTTTTAGTAATATTTATTGTTTTTTCTATAATCGATGTTATAGTTTTTGTCTTAGTTATAACTAGTGTAGAAGGCGATGTTGTAGTTGTTGGTAATTTTCCTCTATGCTCTGATAGAATTGCTAGTAATAGTGCATAGCTCGAGGCCTGCATATTCAAAGCTATCCTGATAGCCATGTCTTGTTGTATTTCAGAGTACTCTGCGTAGAGGAGGGGAAGCACCGGAATGGTTCCTCCTTTATATGCAATGCCTATTAGGAGTCTTAGTGCGTCGCGTGAGGCCATTAGCATTTTCTCCACGTTTTGTTGCATAAAGAGCTGATATAGGGATGTTGTTGTTTCAGCTAGCGCTGTAACACTTAGCGATAATACATTGATGCTTGCAGTGAGGTTTTCGCCCCTGGTACTTCTTAGTAGTTCTTCTGCCTTTGCAAGAGCTTCGGGGGGTTGTGTCGGTACGCCAATACTTGAGGCAAGTGCTTGCAGATACGTCGCAGCTGATGACGCGATATAGTAGTATGTTCTCGCAAGAGATATTAAGCGGTCATTACTAATAGGTTGGCCTGCCCCTTGTAGGCTCAGCATGTTTGCCCATTGTAATGCTGTTAATGACCTGTGATATGCATAGACAGCATCATGTAACGCTGATATAAGTGCATCAACCCTGTTAAAGCCTAGGCTAGACCTTGCAGCACTAAGGTATTGATTTGCACTACTTATAGTTTCACGTGCCTCCGCAACCCTATTTTCAGTTGCAATAAGCACTTGTAAGCCTACATCGGTTATCCTGTTGCCCGTTATGAATTTAGATATAAGATTATTTGCTCCGGTTAATAGAGACCTTGATAGAGATAAGAGAGTAGTAGTTTCGTTTATAAGCAATTGTTCGGGGTTTTGCGACGAGAAGGCCTTGAGTAAGAGACAAGCAAATGTGGCGTCTATGGATGCCCCAAAGGCTCTTGATGCGGCTGAATATATGAAACCCTTCTTATGGAGAGCATTAGCTTCTTTAAGCAATGTATTTGCGTCTTCTATTAACCTTTTTGCCAAGCGTTGGATACTGGGACCGGCGTTATTTACAAGGCTTTTAGCACAAGTTATATTTGACTCCGCATACGATTCGAACATGGTAATTGTTTTCTCTAGATCGTCTTTAAGGCCTGGCAGCGCTTCGTAGATATCTATACTTATTTTCCTAAGAGATTTTGTCTTTTCCGCAAGTTCTTCGTCGTGTGTAGCTATAAGGTATGCTTCTAGAACAGTCTTTGCTTCAATGACCTTTACTCCAAGATTTTCTCCGAGCGCGGTAACGTTGACATATCTGCCTGTGTTCAGGTCAAGGGCTATTGATTGTCCGACAGGAACCACGAATACCTTAACTCCTTTCTCGGCCATTGCCTCGAGTTTTTGCGGTATTCCGCCAACGGGTCCAAGCGTTGTGTCCGGGTCAATCATTCCAGTCATCGAGAAGTTTTGCGGTATAGTCTTCCCCCTTAGGGCTGCTAGGATGGCAACAGCCATAGCTCCACTAGCGCTGGGGCCTCCAACAATAGTTGAGTTCGCTTCAAGGTGTACAAAGTAGTCATACATATAGAAGTTCTTTCCAGCAAGAGTAGCAGCTACTATTGCGGCTATCCTTGCTGCAGCTTGTGTATCAAGCTCTGTTAATGGATCAGCAGAAAAGTAAACAGTCCCGCTTCCAGGGTATGCTACTCTAACAACAAGCTTAGACGCTACACCGATATAGCCACTAGGCGTCTCGGCGACAGCCGGGACAAGCATTTCCACTGTTGTCATCCACTGATATGGTCTCTGAGCCGAGGCACCGATTAATGATGCTTGGAGCATGACTAGCGACAAGAAAACTATAGAAGTCGCTGATAATCTACCGAACCTCATGAATTCACCCTTATAAGCTGCAGAATACCTTTAGGCTAGAAACGTGTTTCGGATATCCATGTAAGATAAGCATGCCTGGTCTAGAATTGTGTGCTCAGCCTCCGCCATACTACATCATCTTCCGCGATCAGACCTAGCGAACCTCGTCACTACACCTCTTATCAGTGAGAAGAGGCAATCGTGTGTCCTTGGGCACGAGAATTGAACTCGTAGTTGGCTAAGCCAGATTGTTGTGGTGCGGGGGGTGGGATTTGAACCCACGCAGGCCTACGCCAGCGGGTCCTAAGCCCGCCCCCTTTGACCTGGCTCGGGCACCCCCGCACCCAGGCCTTCTCCAGGTATCTCTGTAGCTTCTCTTCTTTTGCGGGGAGTTTTTGTAGCTTAAGGTGTGGCGCCGGGGGCGGGATTTGAACCCGCGCGCCCCTTGCGGGGCAGTGGGTCTCCCGCTTCCATGCAGCCGGAAAAGGGTCTCGAGCCCACCGCCTTGGACCGCTCGGCCACCCCGGCGCCTAGTCTCCCATTTATAGTAGCTCAGAATCATGGGTAGGCACTTATCTCTTACTCGGTATGTGTGTATAAAGGTCAGATCGGGACAAACACTGGGTTATTGTCCGTTGCGTATTCTTTTACCTTTGATAATAGATTCCTTATAGGTTTTGGGAGTGAGAACATCCACATATGCGTTACTTCGTCATAGAATCGGAGCTTGCCTTCTATGCGCCTCTTTATGCGCTCAGCCACCGTATGCGGGCTTAGCTTTGCTGGGTCAATGCTCTCAGAGCCGCTCACGAACCCCCATAACCCATTGTAGCTTCGCACATATGTCACGTATGGCCTTGCTATGCCGAATACGCGCGAAATCGTATTGAATATTATCGCATAGACCCTGGGAGTCAGAGTCGGGGACGTCGCCTGCGTCACAATTATTCCTTTATCGCCAACAACGTCTTTGAGGATGGTGTAGAACTCAAGGCTATAGAGTCTCACTGCAGGGCCGCCTTCTGTCGGATCAACAAGATCAAGAATTACTGCATCAAAAGCCTCGCCGTTTTTAGCAGCTTTCTCGACAAAAGCCCGGCCGTCATCAATGACGAGTCTCAATCGATCATCGTTGAAGGCTCCCTGGTGCCACTCCTCTAGATATTTTTTAGCAAAATCAATGACACTTCTATCTATGTCAACCATTATCACTTCTTTAACAGTACTGTGTTTAAGCACCTCTCTTGCTGTAGCACCCTCGCCTCCGCCGAGAATAAGCACGCGCCTAGGATTATCGTGCGCTAGTAGTATAGGGTGTACTAGAGCCTCATGATACCAATGTTCGTCGCTGATACTACTTTGGACTTTTCCATCTATTATAAGCGATTTGCCTAAGCTAGCAAGCTCGGCAACCATTACTGTTTGGAACGCCGAGCTTGTATCGGCATATACCTTCTTAATCTCGCGGAAACATCCCTCGCCCTCACTAGTCCACTCAATAACCAGCCTCCATGGAAGCCTAGGACTCTTCTGCTCCAAGCTTGGGTCTCCCAACCGCCTCTAGCCCATTCTAGGGGGTTAAATGAGGAATGGAGTTACTCTGCATAGCCTCCTTGAAAACATTGCTCGGCCGCGCGGGTTCTCCTCATTTCATCTCGAAGAGCAGCCTGGGGCACTCGGCCGGTGGCTATATCCTCATCGAACTCCTTCAATTGTATTACGCAAATATAGTATCATCTACTACCATCCGCCGTTATAGAAACACTATAGCATGCAGAGGAGTTAAAATTAATCCCCTTGTAGCAAAAGACTTATTGAACCTCAGAAAAGGAGTAATTCTCAGAATATCATGGGTAGGTGGGCCCGTCGTCTAGCCTGGTTAGGACGCCGCCCTCACACGGCGGAGGTCCGGGGTTCAAATCCCCGCGGGCCCACCACAATACTTCTTCAATCTCTTATCCTCTCTTCACTCTGCGGACGCTTAGCATTCTTGACCATACGTTTATCGGTTGCCTATGCTGCGGTAGGGCATCACGTTGTCTATGAGTTCTGTATTTCTTCATATTGCGGAAAACATATATAGGGTCCTTTTGGCTATAGCGGCTTTGGCTTGTAGCCTTATTGAGCGCTTAAGCCGTGGGGAGTACCTTTGAAGTTCTGTCCGCGTTGCGGGGGCCTAATGATACCAGCTGGCCAGCAGGACGGCAAGATAATTCTCCGATGCACGCGATGCGGCTATGTTGAAGTCGTTGATGCGAATCAGTTAAAGGACTATACGATTAGAGAACAAACTTCCGCCGAGGAGCGAACAATTACTACGCTGAAGGTGAGCGAGGCTAAGAGGAAACCACCGAAGTCTCTAGAGGAGTGGGAACAAGAGCGTGAAGAGTATAGAGAAGTTCTTCAAGAACTTCTTCAAGAGGAGCTTGAGGGCGCTGAAGAATAATTTGACTTAATAAGGTATTGATTAGTAATGATTTTTGCCTAGGTTTGTTCTTTTCCTTGCAGCTCTTTGCAATAAGGCTTTAGATAGGCTGACCCTTTAGTATCATAAGTCTGGGAATGGTGCGGGGGTGCCCGAGCCAGGTCAAAGGGGGCGGGCTTAAGACCCGCTGGCGTAGGCCGGCGTGGGTTCAAATCCCACCCCCCGCACCAATCTCGGTAACGCCTTAGTGCATGTAAAAAAGAACTGAATTTGATAACGCGAACCCAATTCTTATTCGTGGCTTAAAATTAATCAGACTATAGGGATAGAGGCTACAAGAATTTCTTCATTATTCGTACAGCTTCGTCGAGGAGCTGAGGAGGTTCAAGTCCTTTTAATTCCTCTAGTTGTTTTGCAAGCTCATCTTCTTTAAGGACTTGGCTAAGCCATGTAGTCAGATATCCTGTCTTTAATACGTAGCTTAGTTCTTCGGGCTCTATAAGTCCGTAAACTATTGCTGCTGCTAGTTGACGAGCATCTTTAATTCTGAGAGGTACGAGGTTACCTTTATATATGAAATAGAATGGTTCAATAATTTGAGCTGACGATTTCGGCGCTTCGTCTGAGAACTCGAATTCTTCTGCTCTAACTTCTTCTTTCTTTTCTTCTTTTTCTTCTTTGGTTAGAAGCTTTAGTGCTGTATCAGTGATTCGTACTGTATTGCCTATTTTTTCGACAAGCCCCATTTTTTCGAGTTCAGCTACATATTTTCTTACGGTTGATGGCCTTAGACCAACTTCTCTTGCGAGTGTCGAGATTTCTACTTCTTTTTTCTCGGCAACGAGTCTAAGTAGTCGTCTTTTAGAATCCGTTAACGTTTCAATGCTCATTCTCCCACTCTCGTTTCTTTCACTTACCGTTCTTCATATTCTGGCTGCTTTCAATATTTAAACGGTTTTACTACGGGCATTGTTGATGCTAACAATTGTCACTGAGGCTTATTGTAACGATTTCTTTAGCTTGATTAGTTATAAGTAGTGCTTCTGATGGCTCTAACTTTGTGATTATTTCATAAAATTCCCTTAAATCAATAATTGTTTTGATAAAATTGATATCGTTTTCTCCAATAAGTCTATGTATGATTAATGTGTTTAAGTTGGCTTGTGCTACCAGTGGAAGCTGCGACGGAGAGTGTGTCACCACTATTAGGCCGAGATTGTATTTACGGGCTTCTTGTAAGATAATGGGGACAATGTCTAGGTCTAGTAGATTGTGTGCTTCTTCCACGACTACTGCTACATTGTTAATATCATTTTTTGTGTTAATTTTATAGAAAAACAAAGTATATAGGAGGTAGTATGCGTAAAGCCTTCTAATTTTCGCAGAATATATTGAGCTCAAATCATATATAATTATGTTTTTATTATATATAGAATTAATGGGTGGTTTCCCGTAAATAGTAAATAGTTCATGGAATCCGCTAGCAATCAGTGATTGTATCCTCCTTATTAGCGCTGCCCAGATCTCTCTCTCAGCCCTCGAAACAGAATAGTCTTGAGCTAGTTCTTCGTATAGGTGCAACAGAAGCTCATAGAGATAATATAAATCAACGTCAGAGTCCTTTTTGGCGCGTACCATATTCGATATTGACTCTAACATGCGTGAACCTATAGTGGACTCGGCTTTCTTTAAATCATTAGCATTTATACCCTTCCGATAAATGGTTAGAAGTATTGCCCCCAGTAATGAAGATTGATATATACTTAGATTAAGTATGCGTTCAAGTATTTCAAGAGAAACTTCTAGGGGGAATATATCGCTAATAAGCGGTAGCTTAGGCAAGTGTGGATAGGAGTAGCCTATGATGTTGCCTCTTTGGTTGTTCTTCGCCAGCCTGCTTAATATGCGCTCGTACTCGCCATGCCAGTCCAGTATTATAACGCTTGTATCGTAGTTGTTTAAACAGTAAGCTAATCTTGCGGCGGTATGAGTTTTACCTGATCCTGTGGATCCTACTATAAGAACATGACGTGTAACATCTTTGATATCAACACAGGCGTGCCTATCGCCGGCCCTTCCAAGCCTTATGCATTGTTTACTTCTATACTCTCCTTTTTCGATATAGTTAGCTCTAAGGAATGCTTCTTCGCTGGGCTCTGGGAACAGCAATAACCCGTTACTGCATTTCTTGATATCACGTACTTCTTCGATTTCGAGTCCCGGTGCCTCTAGAAGTGCGCGCGGAATAGATGCATCAGCCTCTATGTAGGAATAACATGAACCCTTCTTGCACAAGTAGATGTATTGGGCGTTGTGACTTCTAAGAACGTTATAGTACAGTTGTAAAACGTCATAAAATTTCTTCGAATACCCTTTGACACAGAAATAGCGTTTACGGTGAACTCGGAACATGTATGCCCAGAAAGAAGTGCACTATTTAATGGGCTGCTGGCAGAGCAAGCTGAAACTTAAGAGCCCGTTCAAGAGACGCCTGGTCCCGAAAGAATTAGAATTGAGTTGGAGATATAGAGTAGGGGTTGGTGCGGCGGCCGGGATTTGAACCCGGGATCACCGGCTTGGAAGGCCGGCGTCCTAGTCCAGGCTAGACGACCGCCGCGCTCTCCACGTGAAGATAGCTTATACCCAGCACAGGGGGTATATTTGCCTTGGTGGTGCTGAGAAGAGGGTCTCTCGACTCTCGAAGAGGATGAAGAGAGCCGGAAAATCTGAGCCTCACTTAACAAAAACTATGTTGTTTAGGGATAAAGTCTTAAGAAGGGGTTGTACTATTGTGAGTCTTCCACGGGGGTGCCGCCGTAGCTCAGCGGGAGAGCGCCCGGCTGAAGACCGGGCGGTCCGGGGTTCGAATCCCCGCGGCGGCACCAAGCCGGTCCACTGTCCTTTCTTCTCCTGCGTTATTGGCGGCAACTAACTAATATAGGTGTAAGCACACTTTTCTGCCCTGCTATGATGAAGACTTGCCCATATGAGCCCTTGGAAGGGCTTTGATGCCTACCGTGGCGGCTGAGCAGCTTTATTTATAGCGGGGGTCTGTGTAGGCTTTCAGCGGGTTTGGGTAGCGAGGTGGTACGGGCTGAGCGAGCAGCAGTATCGTTACATCGTTAGGATAGCTGGAACGGATATTCCGGGCGATCTAAAGGTACCTTATGGACTGGCCAGGATTAAGGGAGTTGGAGTAAACTTAGCGCTCACTCTCTGCCGTCTACTAGGTATAGACCCGCATAAGAGAATAGGCTTCTTAACAGATACCGAGATAGAAAAAATTGAGAGCGCACTTTCCAATCCATTAGCTGTAGGCGTTCCCGTATGGATGCTTAATAGGCGTAAGGATTACGAAACCGGTAAAGATATACACCTCGTCGGTGCTGACTTGATATACTATGCTCGTCGCGATATAGAGAGGGAGAAGAGGATAAAGAGCTGGAGAGGTATACGCCATGCACTAGGACTCAAAGTGCGCGGTCAGAGAACAGCTACGACAGGTCGCCTCGGCATGACTATTGGTGTGAAAAGGAGCAGGTAGCGGTAAAGGGTGAACATGTATGGGTGATCCGAAAAAGCCTAGAAAAACCTGGGTTGGTCCTAGGCATCCTTGGATTAAGGAGCGTCTCGTTCGCGAAATAGAACTCCTTGGTAAGTATGGTCTAAGAAACAAGAGGGAGCTTTGGAAGCTAGAGACACTAGCTAGGTACTTCAGGCATCGTGCGCGAAGTCTACTAGCTCTCTCGCCGGAGGCGAGGGAGAAGCAAGCAAAACTGCTTCTTTCAAAACTCTACGAACTCGGTGTGTTGCCAGAAAATGCTACGCTAGACGACGTTCTCGGGCTAACAGCCGAGCACTTCCTTGAGAGGCGCCTCCAAACAATAGTCTATAAGAAAGGGCTGGCACGCTCAATCTACGAGGCCCGTCAATTAATCGTTCACGGCCATATAGCCCTTGCCGGGAGGCGTATAAGAAGCCCTGGCTACCTTGTTAAGAGGCACGAAGAAGACCTTATAGATTATGCACCCACAAGCCCTCTTAGAGCACGTCTTGTCCAAGAAGAAGGTACATCCGAATCACAGGCTCAGTGATTAACGAGGGGAGGTGAAGCCCATGGCATTTTCAGCGCGTGAGATCAAGTGGGGTGTTGCCCACATATACTCAAGCTACAACAATACAATTATCCATATAACAGACCTTACTGGTGCAGAGACAGTAGCAAGAGCAAGCGGAGGCATGGTCGTAAAAGCTGATAGAGAAAAGCCGAGCCCATACGCGGCAATGCTAGCTGCTAGCAGAGTAGCTCAAGAAGCAATGGAGAAAGGCATAGTTGCGCTCCACATAAAGGTGCGTGCACCGGGAGGACATGGGCCAAAGACACCAGGTCCTGGCGCTCAGGCAGCTATAAGAGCGCTTGCAAGAGCAGGGTTCATTATCGGCAGAATTGAGGATGTAACGCCGATACCACACGATACTACTCGTAGGCCAGGTGGCAGAAGAGGACGCCGCGTCTAAAACAGCTTTTTACAACCTTATGCAGCTTTATCCGTACATCGATTGTTAGGCCTGATAGTATAGTTAAGAGGTTATATGTTCCATGTCCTCTGGCGCGATAAATGGAAAGGAGATTTGCATTCTTGACAAGACAGCTAATATAATACGCATTTATATGAAGAATATTCCGTTACCACTCGTAAATGCTATACGGCGTGCAAGCTATACTGAAGTGCCTGTGATGGCTATAGACTACGTTGAAATATTTGAAAATAACACCGTCCTCTACGACGAAATAATAGCTCATAGACTCGCAATGATACCACTCACAAGCGAGGATGCTCTTGAGAAGTATAAGCGGCCAGAGGAATGCCAAAACGCTAGACTCGGTGACCCCGACTGTTACGCTGTTCTAAGGTTAGAGATAGAAACGGGCAATGAGGAACGCATGGTGTATAGCGGAGACCTTGAAGCAACTGATCCCGATGTGAAGCCTGTTTATGAAAATATGCCTATAGTCTTAATGGCCCCTGATCAGCGCCTACGTTTACAAGCGTATGCCAGATTAGGTTATGGAAAAGAACACGCAAAGTGGATGCCGGTAAGCGTTGCGGCACATAGGTACGTGCCTGAGCTAGAGTTCAATATAAACGACATGGATAATGAATGCCTCAAATGTATAGAAATGGGCTACCCCGATATAGCGGAGATCATAAAGACCAAGCAGCAGGGTAGAATAAAGATATTGAACGATATCAATACATCTGGTCTTTATTGGTGTATTACAAGGAAATGCTCCAAGGGTGTAAAGCTGACGTATAATGATAAAGAGTATATTTTGAAAGTAGAGTCAACTGGTGCACTTCCTCCTGAGCGAATACTTATTGAGGCTGCTAAGGCGGTGGCTAGGAAAGCTGAAAACCTCCTAGCACAGATTAGGGAGCTACGCCGGGAGCAAAGCTAGGGGTGTGACGCTGTATGCAAGCCGTCAAGAGAACGGGGCCAACGAATATAGTATTGAGGATGACGCTCAGAAAGCTGAGAAGCGCTGCAAATAAGTATAAGGCACCTATCTGGCGATACGTTGCTGAGCTACTTGATAGGCCACGAAGATTGCGCATTGAGGTGAACATAAGCAAGATAAATCGCTACACGAAGCCCGGTGACACAGTAGTTGTTCCGGGCAAAGTATTGGGCGCTGGGACTTTAGATCATCCTGTGACCGTCGCGGCGGTAGCATTCAGTGAGGAAGCCGTAAGGAAGATAACAAGTGCTGGCGGCCGTGTTATTCACGTACTTAAGCTCATAGAGGAGAACCCGCGTGGAAGTAATATTAAAATCATAATATGAGTTGGTGAAAACCATGAGCGTCAAAGTGGAAGCTCCTAGACCTCCTGAAAGAGTACTCTACATTGATGCATCGGACCAGGTGCTGGGAAGGCTTGCAGCTGCAGTAGCAAAGAAGTTGCTTGAAGGCTACAGAGTCTATGTAGTAAATGCCGAAAATGCAGTCATAAGCGGTGACCCTCTAAGAGTATTTAGGAGTTACAGAATATGGTGGGAACTAAAGGTCCACGTAAATCCATATAAGTGGGGCCCCCACAGACCACGCTCGCCAATATTCATACTAAGAAAGGCCGTTGCAGGCATGCTTCCTAAAGAGAAGCAAAAGGGTAGAGAAGCCCTACGTAGACTCAAAGTATACATTGGTGTGCCCAAGGAGCTCCAGGGCAAAGAATTCACAAAGTTCGAGTTCGCTGATGCCCGGAAGCTGGGACACAAGTTTATACGTGTCGGAGAACTTGCTCAGAAGCTCGGCTGGAAGGGGGTGCTTAGCAAGCAATGAGCAGCGAAGCAGTAAGGCCTCGGCTGCTAGGGGCATATCTCCAAACCGAGAAGCCGGTGAGAATAGTCGTAGCTTCTGGTAGGCGTAAGACAAGCATAGCCAGGGCAGTGATCAAGCCCGGCAAGGGACGCGTATGGATAAACGGTGTGCCGGTAGAGCTATGGCCTATAGAAATGGCCAGGTGGAAGATGATAGAGCCCCTCCTATTAGCGGGCGAGGATATAGCAAACAGTGTCGATATTCGTGTAACTGTTCGCGGCGGCGGGTATATGAGCCAAGCAGATGCGGTACGAATGGCAATTGCGCGTGGGCTTGTAGCGTATACTGGTAGTGAAGCGCTCCGCAAGATATATGAGGAGTATGATAGATCAATGTTATCGGGCGACCCCAGGCAGACAGAGCCAGAGAAGCCAATGCGCAGGAGTGCTAGAAGACGTTGGCAAAAAAGCTACAGGTGATACAGGCTTGATAATTCCAATACGTTGTTTCACGTGTGGTGCACCGCTAGCACAATACTGGGAGGAATTTTATAGAAGAGTAAAAAATGGGGAGGACCCAGAAAAAGTCCTTGACGAACTTGGTGTGAAAAGATATTGTTGCAGAAAGACTTTGCTTGCTCATGTGCCGGCAATATATGAGGTACGTCGCTTCAAAAGAATACTCTAAGTAACCTCTCGTTGCCCTTCTTCAACTATTCCATGTTTTGTCGTTATATTCTTTCAGCATTCTACTTCCCTCACTCATATTCTTAGCTTCCTTTGCTTCCACGATTGTTGTACTTGTTTTGCGTTGGGGCGAGTCGGGCATCATGCATATTTAGACCCGGTTGCATGTTCTCGCAGAGGGGATGCGAGGCTATGAGTGCGGAGCAGACAAGGGAATCGATAGAGCTGCTACTACCGCTTGAGAGATATTTATCATCGGGTATGCACATAGGTACCCATATCTGCACTGCTTACATGAGGCGCTTCGTCTATAGAGTAAGACCAGACGGCCTCTACATACTCGATATACGAAAGACTGACGAAAGACTTCGAATAGCGGCAAAGTTCCTATCAAGATTCGAGCCGCAAAAAATAGTTGCTGTAGCCGTAAGACAGTATGCGCAAAAACCTGTGCAGAAATTCTGCACATATGTTGGCTGCAAGACTGTCCTTGGCAGAATAATGCCCGGTACATTCACAAACCCAAGCCTTGAATGGTATCTCGAGCCAGACGTAATAGTTGTAAGTGATCCGAGGGCTGACAGCCAAGCGGTAGACGAGGCTGCCAGGATGGGTATACCAGTCGTAGCCCTTGCAGACACCGATAACAGAATCGACAACATTGACTTAGTAATCCCGGTCAACAATAAGGGTAGGAGAAGCCTTGCCTTAACATACTGGGTACTAACAAGGGAAATTCTACGCGAACAAGGAAAACTAAGGCCAGATCAAGATCTACCAGAGCCTCCAGAGGCTTTCGAGTTTAGACCTAGGAGACACTAAGCAAAACCCAACTTTTAGATAAAAATAACCTAACTAATACAATTTTCACATGCTTCCGTGGAGCCGGATAATATAACTAACTTGGTACTTGAAGCACAATATGTTCACGGATGCAAAACATGTTTCTATAATTGTTTCCCACGTATCGGCTAGTGCTTGCAACGAATCGGGCGATATAATTGGCGAAGAAACAGCTAGTTCGTAGACCCGCGGTTGCAGGCATATTTTACGAAGAAAACAAGGACTTGTTAGTCGACCAGATTAAATGGGCCTTCCTGCACCCTTACGGACCAAAGGACCTTCCACAAAGAGAAGCAAAGAGGCGAAAACCAAGGATAAAAGCAGCAATAACACCGCACTCGGGTCTGATGTATAGTGGACCTATCGCTGCACATGTTTACTATCAGCTCGCGTTAGACGGGCCAGCTCAAACTTATGTCATAGTGGGCCCTAATCATACCGGACTCGGCGCCCCAATTGCTATTTTCCCTGCTGGTAAATGGGTTACTCCTCTAGGTAGCGTAGACATAGATAAGGAGTTCGTTGAAGAACTTCAAAAGCTCTTAGGCGAGGAATACGTAGATGAGAAGGCACACTTGTTCGAGCATAGTATAGAGGTTCAGCTCCCGTTCCTCCAGTACATGTTTGGCAATAACTTTAGAATAGTACCTATAGTCATGTATGAGCAGTCTCAAGAAGCGGCAGAGATTGTTGCATCAGCTATTTATGAAGCCGCAAAAAACGTTAACAGAGATATTGTATTGATATCAACATCCGATTTAAGCCACTATCTTGATAATGAAAATGCGCATAGGATCGATTTAAAGATAATTAATACTATAGTGTCTCTGAGCCCTAATGACCTCTATAGGGTTGTTGAGGAGGAAGCTGCCCCCATATGTGGAACGGGGCCGCTAGGTGTTTCAATGTATTACTCAAAGCTCATAGGGGCTAGCGAGGCTAAGGTACTCGGATATGCTACTAGCGGAGACATTGCTGGCGGCGATCTGGGAGTGGTAGGCTATGCTTCAATTATAATAGTGTAATATGGGCCTCTGAGGTGAAGCATATGCCTAATGACGCAATAGATATGTTTGAATATACATCGCCTCTAGCAATAGTTTTCTTCGGAGTCCCGCTGCCAAATAGGAATAATCCATACATAGTCCTTGTAAGCAACGATGCGGATATCTTGCTCCGAGTGGGGTTAGGAGAAGAAGATAAGGCTTCAAGGGCAGTCATAAAAGGATTACAGCTCGGATGGCGCTACGAAATCGCACTTAAGTCGTTTATAGACGAAGTTTCTACCAGGCTTGAGCAGCCCCTCTACATCGAGATAGAAGCCCGTGTCAGCAAAACCTCTTACCCACCAGCATCTTCAATCTACGCCGCTGCAACATTGGCAATAATCCAAGCTGTCTCAGAAACCGGCGGCTATGAACTCTCTGCTGATGAAATTCTCCAAGCAGCAAGCGACATAGATCAAGAGGCCGGAATAGGCCTTGACTTCATTGATGCATTGAGGACGGCAATGATTCGTGGAAAAAGCATCATCTATAGGAAGGGGGAGGAACCCATAGTATTAGATACCAAGAGGGAACTAGTACTAGAGCTCGTCGGCGAGGAGGACATAGGCGAGGACTTATCTCAGAATATTCAAGACCCTCTAGCCTCAGCTATCACGAGGCTACTCGGTGTAAACGTAATCGAGACAGCAAATATTATTAGAGAACTCCAAGAACCCGACAACATTTTCCAAGAAGTCGAGCTTAATATAAGAATAGAGAATGCAGCCTACTACATGCTCTACGGCGCATCACTTCCCGATCCGGGCTGTAAATGGACACCATCACTTCAGAGGGTATATGCAATATGCAAGAAGGACTCGAAACTAGGCGACCCCGTAACATTTACGTTATAAAGCTCGGTGGCAGCATTATAACTTACAAAAATAAACCATTTACGCCTAATGTAGATCTAATCAAGCGTATAGGCAACGAAATAGCCGACCTTGCAGTCAAAGATATAGGAGTCGGTATAGTTATCGGCGGCGGCAGTTACGGCCACTATGCAGTAGCGATCGAGAAGGAAAATAACGCTGATGCCCGCGATATGATACACGTTGTTTCCAATGCTATGCTAGAACTAGCATTACTAGTTTCGGACATTCTCGCGTCAAGTGGAGTACTTACAACAATATTTCCTCCTCATGCAATGTGTATGCCGAGAAATCTTAACCCAAATTGTGACTGGCGACACGCGTTAAGAGCCTTCCAAAAAGGAATTACTCCTTTAACGTATGGCGATATCTATCCTTGTGATAACGGTGAGGGATGGTGCATTGTATCAGGAGACGAGCTGGCCATGGAGCTGGCATGTTCACTAGGTGCAAGCAAAGTCATATATGTAACAGATGTAGACGGTATATTAGACGATGAAGGCAGAGTCATAGAGACATTGTCTCTAAACGACATTCGCGACATTTATGTATCTGCTAGCGGTAGCACAGCTATAGACGTCACAGGTGGCATAAAACGCAAACTAGCCGCCATACATGAAAACTGGTGTAGCAATATTCAAGAAGTCTGGATTATCAATGGACACAGGGAAGGTAGTCTCCGGGCCCTAGCTGAGGGTAGAACTTACGGTACTCGAATAACGCCCTGAGGTAGAAAAAACATGGGGCTAACTCCTCTCAGAAAACTTGATCACATCAGAATAGTGCTTGACAATGATGTTGAGCATAAATCTAAGTCAACTTTGTTCGAGGAAGTAGAGCTGCTTCATAATGCTCTACCCGAAATAGATATGAACGATGTGAGAACTGATGTACAATTCTTGGGATATAGGCTTAGTGCGCCTTTAATGATAACTGGGATGACTGGTGGGCACGACGTAGCTGCAGAAATAAATTGCGCCATTGCAGAGGCGGCAGAGGAGCTTGGACTTGCAATGGGTGTGGGGAGTCAACGTGCAGCCATAGAGCATCCGGAGCTTGCATACACTTTTAGTATTGCTAGAAAGTGTGGCCCGCATATTCCTCTCATAGCCAATATTGGTGCACCCCAACTAGCTAAGGGATATAGTGTTAGCGAGCTAAGAAAGGCAATTGAAATGATAGATGCAGACGCAATAGCAATCCACCTAAATGCCGGCCAAGAAGCATTCCAGCCAGAAGGCGACGTAAATTACCAAGGGGTTATAGAAAAACTAGCCGAAGCTGTGGACTCGCTAGGCAAGCCCTTAATAATTAAGGAAACAGGCCAAGGTCTTAACTACGACGTCGTCTATTCGCTGAGAACAATAGGTATAAGGTTCTTTGACGTATCAGGCGCTGGTGGGACAAGCTGGATAAAAGTCGAAATGCATCGTGCACAAATAAAGAACGAGCGAGTTCTTGCCGAGGCTGCATCAACATTTGCTGATTGGGGTGTCTCGACGGCACAAGCAGTAATAGAGGCCCGCTGGGCCGCACCAGATGCATGCATCATAGCAAGCGGTGGAATAAGAAGCGGACTCGATGCTGCAAAGGCAGTAGCTATAGGGGCTGATATCGCGGGGATAGCGCTACCAGTAATAAGGTCATACAGTGTTGGAGGCTCTGATGCGATAAAGGCCCTTATTAAACGCTTTATCACCGAAATACGTGCAGCCCTCTTCCTCACTGGATCCAATAATATCGCGTCTCTACGTAAGAAGCCTGTAATACTTGGGCCTAGGCTTCTCGAGATCCTACGTGAGAGGGGCGTAGATAGAGAGTTATACTTTGAAGCTACTCGTATACTAACCGAGCCTGGAGAAAAATGTGCCTAGCTAGGTAAGAAAGTGGCAGCTTATGTTAATCCCTTGTAGAGGTGCATGTTTATGAAACTCCCGGAGCACATAGCAAAATACCTCGAAAGGGTAGCTGGACTCGTTGATGGCTATATCTATGCAAGAGTTCAAGGCAAGCCTGATGACCTCTATAATGCCGCTCTTCACTTAATTCGTGCAGGGGGCAAGCGGCTTAGACCTGCAATAGTAGTTGCCGTGACCGAAGCTCTCGGCGAGGTAGCTGAAAAGGCGCTACCCTTTGCTGCTGCAGTAGAGCTTGTTCACAACTTTACACTAATCCATGATGATATCATGGATAAGGACAAGTTCCGTCGGGGTGTCCCCACGGTTCACGAGCTATGGGGCGAAGCTATGGCGATAACTGCTGGCGACCTCTTGTTTGCGAAGGCCTTCGAAGTACTTAGTGACGCGGAGAGTAAGGGTATACCACATAACCGTATAACAAGGGCTCTAAGAACACTTGCTCATGCAGCAGCGGTAATAGCTGAAGGCCAAGCAATGGATATGATGTTCGAGGAGCTTGAGGACGTTGACATAGATGACTATTTCCAGATGATATACAAGAAGACTGGTGCACTTTTCGAGGCCTCGGCAGTACTTGGAGGCTTAGTCGCAACTAGTGACGAATCGATTCTCTCCAGCCTCTCATTATATGGCAGGAACCTTGGAATAGCCTTCCAGATCAGGGACGACATTCTCGGTGTTGCCGGCAAGGAGGAGGAAATAGGGAAACCCGTTTATAGCGATATACGTGAAGGAAAGAAGACAATAGTGATCATATATGCGCTATCGCAGCTGGAGGGCGAGGAGAAAGAAAAGCTAATGTCGGTACTCGGAAATAGGCAAGCAAATAGAGAAGAGCTCGAAGAGGCTGCAAACCTGATACATAAAAGTGGAGCAATAGAGTATGCAGAAAAACTTGCTAATGAGTATGCCGAGAAAGCGATAAGTGCTCTAAGTGTGCTGCCCGATAACGATGCAAAGAAGATACTTATTGACCTAGCACGTTTCGCCGCACAGAGAACAAAATAAGGAAAGCCGCAAGGAAGCAGGCCTTGAACACAAGCTATTGCGAGAAACACCCATACCATATTCCGCGACTCTACGTTGAAGGAGTTGAGTCTACTGAGTACCTCATGTTAACTAATGAAATGGAGGCTAAAGTAGTAAGAGAATGTAGCAAAGAACAACATTGTTTCGGCAAGATAATATATGGCTCAGCCATCGACTTCATAGACCTTGTGGAAAAACGTGTCAAAAAAGGCTTCGTTGTTTTGCTTCCACCTGGCTACGACAAGGGAGTATTTGTACCAAAGGATGCACCTATAGAGCCTATCCCAGTTGAAGGAATAAGGGCTTCTATAGAGGTCTGTGAGGGAGAAAAACTGAAGAAATGGGACACGATAGGCTTCGTATTGACAGGCAAGCACGAGATGAGGCGCATAAAGACCCATGTTGAAGGCATAGTGGTTTACATTTACTCTGCTCCCGAGGGAACATATGAAAAGAACATAGTCTTTGTGTCACCCAGGGAGGTGGTGAAGTATATCAGAGTACGACGTTGAACAGGTACGAGAGCTTGCAAAAGCATACGCTTTACTAAACGCTGTTGAGCACTCGGGGAAAGCAGCCGTAGGCCCCGTAATGGGGAAGATTATTGCCGAAAAGCCGGAGCTGCGGAGACACGCCAAGGAGATAGCGAGGATAGTGGCTGAGATAGTTAAAGAGATAAATTCGCTATCAATCGATGAACAGAAGAGGCTTCTTGAGGAAAAGTACAGCTGGGTTCTAGAAAGGCGAAAATCAAGGGAGGAAAAAGAGAAGACATTGCCACCTTTGCCAGGAGCCGTTGAAGGCAAAGTTGTTACACGTTTTGCCCCGAATCCAGATTTCGCAATACATCTTGGAAACGCGCGTCCCGCTATATTAAGCTACGAGTACAAAGTAATGTACAAGGGACGTTTCATTCTGCGCTTCGAAGATACAGATCCACGCACAAAGACTCCTCTTCCTGAAGCATATGAAGCAATAAGGGAGGATCTTAAGTGGCTAGGCCTAAAATGGGATGAGGAATACATCCAAAGCCTTAGAATGTCTATTTACTACGATATTGCTAGAAAGCTTCTCGAACGAGGCTGTGCATATGTAGATGATAAGCCCAGCGAGGAGTTCAGAAAGTACAGGAACAAAGGCCTTCTAGAAAAGTATCCTCCACGCCTACGGTCTCCCGAAGAAAACCTGGAGCTTTGGGACAAAATGCTTCAAGGATATTTCGATGAAGGCCAGGCCGTATTACGCATAAAAACTGATCCACGTCATCCTGACCCAAGCATTCGTGACTGGGTTGCCTTTAGAATAATAAATCCGGAGCTATATCCGCATCCAATCGTTGGCGACAAGTACACTGTCTGGCCTACATATAATCTCGCTGCAGGCGTCGACGACCATCTTATGGGTGTGACCCATATACTCAGAGCTAAGGAGCATATGCAGAATACGGAGAAGCAAAAATACGTATATAACTGTCTGGGCTGGAAGTACCCTGACGTTGTCCACTTCGGTAGGCTCAAACTCGAAGGCTTCATAATGAGCAAGTCTACTCTCAAGAAGCTCTATGAAGCTGGTGCAGCAAGCGGATTTGACGATCCCAGGTTCGCTACAATAGCCGGTCTACGCCGTAGAGGCTTCAGCCCCGAAGCAATAAGGCAAATCATACTAGAAGTTGGCGTAAAGTATACTGATGCGAGCATAAGTTTCGCAAACCTTGCGGCGATAAACAGGTCAATAATAGATAACCACACTAAGAGAATAATGGCAGTAATTAATCCAGTGCCACTACTTGTTGAGGGTCTACCGTGGAGCGAAAAGGAATTCAATATACCGTTTCATCCAAACGGTAAGCTAGGCTCAAGGCCAATCAAGGTAAAAGGCCCAACAACGACCATCTACATATCAAGCGACGACCTGAAACTAGTGAGAAATAGCAAGATAGTAAGACTCATGGAGGCGTTTAACATAGAGGTTGTTGAGGCAGAGAAGACCCCACTGCGTGCACGGTTCCATAGTCTCAGCGTT